>JAMCYA010000056.1:12954-19303 GCA_023473845.1 Patescibacteria group bacterium | reverse complement strand
CGCCGTCCCTCTGAGGCTTGATGCGGCCGAGAATTTTTTGTCCTTCTTCGGACAGGACCAAAACTATACCCTTGTTGTTTTCTTTCCTCTCCAAAAAGCCTTGTTCCACCAGACGGTAGATATTGTTATAAAAATCCTTATAAGGCTGTTTTATAGCCAAAGTCTTATAAAGTTCCCGGGTACAGATGACCGGGTTTTGGAGTACCGTCTCCAGAATGGCTATGGTTTGCTGATTGTAAGTTCGTGCCATGTGCAGGTTGGTATGAGTATTTGTATTATACGCCGAATAATTTTTATTTCAAGCGATTTAAATTATAAAAAGTATAGTTGAATCTTGAAAAAAACACCCGAATACGGTATAGTGATAAAGTAATATCCTCTTGTGAAAAACATACTTAAAACACAAATTACCCCATTTTTGATTATTGTTCTGGTTTTTGGGGTGCTCGGTTTTTTTGTGGCCCGTCCAGCTGCCTCTGAAAACGGTCAGTCCGCCGCTTTAGCCCTTTCTCCTGCGGACGGCAGCCTCAGGGTCGTTTCGAATCCTAAAAACCTAACGGCTTTTTTGGCGCCTTCGCTGCAGGTGCAGCCAGCAGGAAAACTGGACTCCGTCCAGCCGGGAGGTAGCGGCTTGCAGATAAGTTTTGCCGGGCCTCTTTTGGGTTCGGCTGCGGTTTTTGTTTTTAAACCTGGCCCGCCTCCGCGCTTCTCAGAGCAGGTGTCTTTACGGGTGCAACCCGTGCGCTTGGTGTTTTCCTTCCCAATCCTGCCGGTCTTGGGCCCCCATTGGGAAACGGCCTTGGGCCTGACGCCGTTTCCTGCCATGGAGCGCAGTCTGGTGCTTGCTTCGGTTTTTTTGCCCCGGCTCCAGCAATCAAATCTCGCTGCCAGGCCGGACAAGGCCGGGCTGTTTAGCTTAAAATATCCTCAGGTCCGAAAGGATAAGCTTTTCCTGGAAAAGGCCGGTGTGCTGAGGTGCTGATGTTCAGGAGTAGTTTTTTTGCAGTTTTTAATATTTTTTTAACTCCAATTACATGAATCCAAAAATCAAAATGGAACAGACCGACGAACAAGCAAATCCGGAAGAAATAATGCCGGAAGCCGCTCCTGTGGACGCTGCAGCCGGCACGCCTTCTAAATCCAAAGCGCCCTGGCTAGTCCTGGCTGTTGTAATAATCATCCTGGGCCTTGCGGGTTTTGCTGCAAAAGACAAGCTAAAAGCCGGGTTTATGTGGGGTAGTAAGGGGGAAGCCGTTTCCGGCTATCAGGCGGTTTTTTTGAGCAACGGCCAGGTTTACTTTGGCAAGCTTTCGGATGTAAGCGACACCTATGTCACCTTAAGGGACATTTATTATTTGCAGGTTGTGCAGCAACAGCAGCAGTTGCAAGGCCAACAGGCGGTTCAGGCTGGCCAGTCCCCGCAGGTTTCTCTGGTCAAGCTGGGCAATGAGCTCCACGGACCGGCCGATATTATGAAAATCAACCGCAGCCAGATTCTGTTTTATGAAGACCTAAAGCAGGACAGCCAGGTGGTTAGGGCCATCAGGGATTATGTGCAAAAGCCGCAGGCCCCCGCAGCTCCGGCAGTACAGCCGCCCGCCGCTGAAACCCAGCCGCAGCCGCAGCCCATCAACCCTTCGTCCGCCACCGATACCCGGCTAAATAAACAATAAAAAAAACGCCTCCCATCTCAGGAGGCGTTTTTATTGTGGGGATTTTAGACCAAAGATTTGGCCATTTGGTCAAAAATTTCCGGATACTGGACGGCCATTTCGGACAGGGTCTTGCGGTTAAGGCTGACAGCGGATTTTTTCAGCAGAGGGGCAAACTTGCTCCAGGTGGTGCCGTTTTCCCTTAAGGCAGCGCCTAAGCGGATTAGCCACAGGGAGCGCATGTCGCGCTTCCTGTTTTTGCGGTCGCGGTAGGCGTAGGAGTCAGCTTTTAAGAGCGCCTGTCTGGCGTAAACAAAGTTGGTGGAGCGGCGGTTGGAAAAACCTTTGGCCCGCTTCAGCAGGTTCTTTCTGCGCTTATTGGCGGCAACGCCGCGTTTGATTCTGGTCATGTTTGGATGTGTCGGTTAAACAATTTAACAAAATAACGGAGCCGGTATTACTTATAGGGGATTAAGGCTTTTAGTTTGTGGCTGGTTTTGTGCAAAACCAGGTCGCGCCTTTTGTTCTTGGTAGAGTTTCCGCTTTCGCGGGAGTTAAAGTGGTCCTGGCCCGTGCTGCGCGCAATCAGCTTGCCGCGTTTGGTTTTCTTAATCCGCTTAGCTGTACCTTGGTGGGTTTTTACTTTAGGCATGTGGAAGAGTTTTAATTAAATTAAAGTTTAGCTGTGCCGGGGGCAACCACGACCGAAAATGTGCCACCCATTCTTTTAATTGGGACTTCAATACGGTGGGGAGTGTTGATGAATTTGAGGAATTTTTCCATATTTTGCCTGCCCAAATCCCCGAAGGCCTGTTCGCGTCCCCGCATTCTCAGTTCGAGTTTGACCAGGTCGCCTTCGGACAAAAATTCCGAAACTTTTTTAGCCTTGATGCTCATGTCGTGTTCGGAAATGCGCATGCTCAGGCGGATGGTTTTAACCTCGGTTTTTTTGGCGTTTTTCCTTTGGAGCGTCTCCGCTTTTTTCTGCTGGTATTTGAACTTGGCAAAATCTATGATTTTAACCACTGGCGGATTAGCGTGGCTGGCAATTTCAACTAAATCCAGCCCGTGTTCCTGGGCCAGGCGGATTGCTTCGCCAAGCTTCATTACGCCGACCTGTTCGCCCTGATCATTAACCACCCGTACTTCTGGAGCGGTTATCTGATGATTGACTCTGGTTTTTTGCAATTTTTATCCTTAATTTTCCAAACCGATTAGGCCATAGGGTGCCGGGGTTTGGAAATTAGCTATAAAATTATAACTTTTTTAGTCTTTTTTGTCAAAGGGGGCTACAACAGGCTGAAAATAGTGGCAATGCCCGAAACAATCATCAGCCAGGTAGCAGCCCAGCCAACATACTTCACTATCCGTCCGTTTTTGTGGTGGCCCATGATTTTTTCGTTGCTGGAGAGCTTGACGATTTGAATTAAGATTACGGGAGCCACCAGTCCGTTGAGGACCGCGGCATAAATCAGGGTTTTAATCGGATCCAGCCCTGTAAAATTAACAAACAAGCCGACCAGCATGGCAATGATTATAACCCCGTAGAAGGCATAAGCCTGTTTTAGCTTGCGGTGCAGCCCCTGTTTCCAGCCCAAGGTTTCTGACAGGGCGTAAGAGGCGCTGCCTGCCAAAACCGGCACGCCCAGCAGGCCGGTACCAAGAATGCCCATGGTAAAAAACAAATAAGCCTGGTTGCCGGCCAGGGGTTTTAAAGCCGCCGCCGCTTCTGCCGCTGTGTTGATGTTGGTAATTCCAGCTTTATGCAGGGTGGCGCCGCAAACCGCAATAATGAAAAACATCACCAGGTTGGAGATAAACATGCCTACCCAGACATCCAGGCGCATGTTGGCAATGTCGTTCCGCCCGATTTCTTTTCTTGCTCGGAGCGTGGTCTTTCCGGCCAGGATTTCTTCCTCCACTTCCTGGGAGGTTTGCCAGAAAAACAGGTAGGGGGAGATAGTGGTGCCGAGAATGCCGGTAATCAGAAAAAATTGTTCTCTGGTAAAGTTCAGGCTGGGCAGAACAGCTGTCCTTAAGGCAGCAGGCCAGTCAATGTTGATAATCAGGCCCGTGGCCACGTAGGAGAACAGC
The DNA here is from genome assembly GCA_023473845.1 of Patescibacteria group bacterium. Classification (GTDB taxonomy): domain Bacteria; phylum Patescibacteriota; class Doudnabacteria; order UBA920; family UBA920; genus JAMDEL01. The sequence goes on along the minus strand of JAMCYA010000056.1, from coordinate 15,557 downwards.
ACTAAGGTCAGCCATTTCAGGTATTTGGCATAATCTTTATAGGAGGTGAAAATTTGGAGGAAAAGGCTGATAAAGGTAATTAGGAAAATCAGCGGTTCAAAAGGTACGCGGGGGAAAACCAGCTGCACGGCTGTGGTCATGGCGCCCAGGTCAGCGCCGATGTTGAAGATGTTGGCCGCCAGCAGCAAGAGGGTGGTAGAGTACAGGGCCCAGCGGGGAAAATGGTTTTTAATATTGGCGGCTAGGCCTTTGCCCGTGACCAGGCCGATGCGGGCGCACATTTCCTGGATAACTGCCATCAGAGGAAAGCTGTAGCCGGCCAGCCAGAGCAGGCTGAAGCCGTAGCCTGAGCCGGTTTGGGAATAGGTAGCAATGCCGGAAGGGTCGTCATCGGCTGCGCCCGTGGTTAGCCCGGGCCCGAGTTTATGCCAAAACTCCTCGGTTTTTTTTAAGGGTTTGTTGTGGAGCGCCATGTTCGCCAGCCAGCCTGATTCTTTGAGTGTCTTGTCCAGGGTTTTGGCTGGCGCTTCGGCCAGGGATTCCAAAAAATTTTTCGGTTTGGCCATATTTGGGTTTGGTTTCGGTCTGGTATTTTGTCCCAGTTATTATAGCATTTTTAACCCTAGCCAGGAAACAAAAATGCTTCTGCATTTTTGCAGAAAGCGCGGGAAGGCAGGTAAAGATAGCCCGGTTTTAGCTTATATCGGTGAAGATTTCGATTGACTTGATTTGTTGCCAGCCCAGGGCAGGCAGTTCGTTCAGCTTGCCTGTCTGTTTCAGGACCGCCTCCAGGGCCGGCTTTTTTTCCTGGCCGCTGATAAAAACCACAGCTTGGTCAATCAGTTTGAAAAATGACAGGGTGACAGTAAACCTTTCGGGCGGCGGTTTTTGTCCGCCGTTGTTGTACCCCACTACCCAGTCTTGGCCGGAAAACAGGCGGTCAAATTCCGCCCCATTGGATTTTAAAGGAAAAATACCCGCCGTGTGCCCATCGCTTCCCATGCCAAAGGTTGCAAAAACTTTACCTTGGGGATTTTCTTTCAGCCATTCGCGAAGCGCCTGGTCGAAGCGCTTGCTTATTTTTGTCAGGGTCTCGCCGGGCCGGGGCAGGGTGCCGATGAAATTAGCGCCTTTATCCTGAGCCAGTTCGTAAAAAAGCCAGTTCGTAAAAATGCGTGGCTTGCAGGGCCGCGAAGTTACTCAGTTCCGGGTCAGCGGTAAAGCGCTCGTCTGCCATGCCGATGGTTAGGTTTTCACCCAAAAGCTCTTCATTTACATAATTGGTGACAGAGAGGGCTGAGCCGCCGGAGAGCAATAACAAAATAGGATTTTTGTCGTGGGTTTTTAAAAATTGGTTAACTAGCTCCGCCGCGGCCTCCGCCGCATGCTGGGGGTCTTGAGCATGAAAGATTTCCATGATTTAATTGTATAGTATTTTGGGTTATAATGTAAAAAACTGTTGAGAATTAGTTGGAATTTTATGAGAAAAATACTTTATTATGCCTTTGCGGTGGTGCTGGCTGTTGCCTTGAACACAGCCGTATTGTCCACGCTGTATTTTAGCAGCAGCCAAAAACAGCAAAAAGCTTTTGACGCTAAAATTACCACAATCCAAAAGCAGGTCTCGGGCCTGCAGGATAAGCTGGAAACCGTGAGCGGGGAGAAAGTCGCTGTGGCCCCGCCGGCCGCGGAAGTCGTGCAGCGGGAAGTTATCCGGGAAAAATCCCAGGACCAGCAGCTGACCGAGGCTGTGGCCAAGGCTGCTCCGGCCGTAGTCTCCATTGTCATTTCTAAAGATGTGCCGCAGCTTGAGGTAACTTACCAGAATCCCTTTGGCAATGATCCGTTTTATCAGGATTTTGGCATTCAGGTTCCCGTGTACCGGCAGAAGGGCACGGTTCGCCAGAAGGTTGGTGCGGGCACAGGTTTCTTAATTACCTCTGATGGCTATATTCTAACTAACCGCCATGTGGTGGCGGACACCCAGGCCAGTTACACCGTGCTCTTGTCTGATGGTCGGCAGCTGGACGCCCAGGTTGTTTACCGGGACGCTAACCAGGACGCGGCCGTGGTAAAAATCAACGCCAAAAATTTACCCACTGTAAACTTGGGGGACTCTTCCGGCCTGCAGCTAGGTCAGGCCGTGATTGCAATTGGCAATGCTTTGGGCGAGTACAATAATTCCGTATCCACAGGCATTGTCTCCGGCCTTAACCGCAAAATTGAAGCCACTACAGCTGACGGCTCTTTGGAAGCCATAAACGGGGTGATACAAACGGACGCAGCCATTAACCCCGGCAATTCCGGGGGGCCACTGCTTACTCTCGATGGCAAAGTGATTGGCGTCAATGTGGCTACGGTAACCGGTTCCAGTAATATCAGTTTTTCCATTCCCATTAATTTTGTTAAATCCATCATCAATAGCGTAACGGGAAAGAATTTTTAACCGGCAAAAAAGCGAAAACGGGAGCGCAGAGGCGTTCCCGTTTTTTTGTTGCTCTTCCTTAGCGGAAGGTTCTGACCAGGCGCAGCCACGCCTGGGCATGGTTGCCCGGCAGTCGCTGGAGCCAGAATTCCACATCGCCCAGGGCGCCGCATTTGAC
>JAMCYA010000056.1:0-12944 GCA_023473845.1 Patescibacteria group bacterium | reverse complement strand
GTCAGCATGGGCTTGTGCTGCCACGGCTTGTTGGCCGGACCGCTGGCGCCATAGCCCGCGCCCGCTTTAAACAGCTTTGAGAAGCTGTATTCCAGTTTGGCCCGTTCAATGGCCTGGTGGAATTTGCCGGCCCGGTTGAGCGGCACGTAAAAGAAATGCACCGCGTTGCCGGAAAATTTGCGGCCGAACCGGTAATCCAGCTTGGTCCAGGGCAAAACGTACAGTGCGTTGTGCGCGGCTGAGCCTGTGGCCTGGCCCAGGTAATCCTCGTGAGCGAGGGTTAAATGTTTGCCCGCGTACCACACCCGGCCGCCTCCCACGAACATTTCGCGGTAGTTGTTTTTGCCGAAGTCCACATACAGGACATCCGGCAAAATCAGCTTGCCGCGGGTTTGGAATACCTGGACATAATGTTGTGTGGCAACGTCCGTCATGGCCATGCGGGCAATGAGCGTGGTGGCAGTGTCTTCTGCCCAAGCGGAGGGGGATACCAGGACAAAAAGGGCCATAAGAAGAGCTTGCTTCAATGATTGCTGTCCTCCTTTTTAGGCAGCCTTCTAGCATACAATAATTTGTTGGTTTTGTCAAGAGTCAGGCTTATGCTATAATAAAAGTGCAAAGAAATTTTTTGAAATAAAAATGAAAAATGTCGTGGAAGTTTTGTTGGGGATTGTTTTGCCTATTTTCGGTTTGGTCTATGCCGGCTATTATTTCCGCCGGCTAAAAATTTGCACAGAAGAATGGGTGCACGCCTTAAACGAGTTTGTTTTTTATGTTTCCTTGCCCGCGGTGATTGGCATCAGCTTTTGGGAGATGAACGTGCGCGACCCGCTGTTTTGGTCAATCGTGGGTTCCAATACTGCAATCATGTTTTTGTATGCCGGCTTGCTGTTTTTTGGTTTGCATTTTTTCAGCCGGCTGCGCGGCAGCCTGAAAGCGGCCGCTTTCTTGGCCGGCATGGTCGGTAATACCGTGTATATGGGTTTCCCGCTTTTAGCCGATGCCTTCGGCCAGGCCCGTCTGCCGTACGGCATTGCGGCTGCCACTATCCAGCTGGTGCTGGGCTTGGTGCTGTCCCTGCAGGCTGTAGAATACTGGGTGGTTAAGTCTAAAAAATCTTGGACTTATTTTTTGGATTTTTTCAAAAACCCCTTTTTTATTGCCCTGCTTGCGGGTACTGCCCTAAGCCTTTTGAATTTTAAGGGCCCGGTGGCGGAGACCATACGAAAGCCCATATACATGCTGGGTGCCACTGCTTCGCCGGTCGCCCTGTTTGCCTTGGGCGGGTTTTTGCATGGCAAGTTTTTGCGGCACCATTTGAGCCGGGCCGTCTGGGTGTCGGCTGTAAAACTTTTGGCCTTTCCGGTTTTTGCCTGGCTGTTTGCCGTGATTACGGGCATGCACCGGGATTTTGCCGCCATGTCGGTCATTGCCGCCAGCATGCCTTCGGCAGTCACGGCTTTTGTAGTGGCCGAAAAATACCATTTGGACGAAGAGCTGGTGGTAAATTCCATCCTGCTTTCTACGGCAGTTTCCCTTATTACTATTTCCGTATTTTTGGCCAAGTTTATTTAAGCCTGTTTTTAAAAGCCTCCCTTTTTAAGGGAGGCTTTTTGTTTCCGATTAATGCTCGTGCGGAGCGCAGGGCTCCAGCTCCACTTCTATGGTTGCGTGAAAGATTTTAAATTTTTCCGCCAGGCTCATTTTGATTTGCTTAATCAGCTCGACGTTTTGTTTTAGGTCATAGTGTTCGGCCACGATATGGCAGGAAAGCGCGGGGGTTTGGGAGGCAATGGACCAAATATGCAAGTCGTGGACGTTTTTAATGCCGGGCATGGCCTGAATAGCTGTCAGCACTTCCGTAGTTTTTATGTGTTCGGGTACGCCCTCCAGGAGCACGTGTACGGCCTGGTTGATAATTTGTACGCTGCCGTAAATCAGCATGGCCCCGATCGCCAGGCTGATAAGCGGGTCCGCCAGGTTTTTACCCGTCAGGTAAACTATGAGCCCGGCTGCCACCGCGCCAAGCGAAACAATGGTGTCGAAAGCCATGTTTAAAAACACCCCTTTTAAGTTCAGGTCCGCCTGGTTGTCTTTGAACATCAGGGCAACGCCGCCGTTAACCAGTACACCCACGCCCGCCACCAGCATTATCACGCCGCCTTGAACGGCTTGCGGGTGAAGGATTCTCTGGTAGGCTTCGTAGAAAATATAGCCGGCAATGGCTACCAGTATGCAGCTGTTAATAAGCGCGGTCAGGATGGTAGCCTTGCCATAACCGAAAGTGTGCTCCTGTGTCGCCGGCCGTTCGGCGATTTTTTTACCTATGTAAGCAATTAGGATGCTTAATGAATCCGTAAGGTTGTGGGAGGCGTCGGAAATTAGCGCTAAGCTGCCGGAAATAAAACCAATAGCGATTTCCAGAAAAGCAAAACTGGTGTTTATCAGCAGGCTGAGCCTTAGTTTTTGATTGACGTTCATAAAATAGGTGGGTTTTTTTGGAATCCGGCTGTATTATACCATACATCCAAAGAGGGTTCGGGTTTTACGTCCGGGTTTTTTCTTTGCGGTACAGCCAGTAAGAATAGCCAAAAGTGCCGAATACGGCCAGGCCAATGCCCAGCCCGAAAGCCGCCGCGCCCCAAATTCGGGGCAAGAACGGCGTAACAATAATCAGCAGGCCCAAAAGCATAAAAAAGTAGCCGCCTACGCGATGGGTTTTGTTCCAGACGTTTTCGGAAGACATGGTCCAGGGCATCTTGATGCCCACAAACCAGTTTTGTTTCAGTTTGCCGAAGTAGTTGCCCAAGACAATCATCAGCAGGCCGATTATGCCCGGCACAACGTAGTTGATGGGCACGTTATAGCCCAGGTTGTAGAGTCCGCCGGCTGCCATAACCAGCAGCATAACGCTGAGCATCAGGTTTTTGAAAATTGTATAGACTCGTTCAAATTCGGCATAGCGTTCTTTTTTGGGATCCAGGTAAGGCAGTGCCAAGAACATCACGTACATTAGGCTGATGATTCCGGGCAGGCCCCAGGCGCTCGCGGTTTTGGATGTCCAGCGGTCGGGTTGGCCGTAAAAGTTCCAGTGCCCCACCACTCGTTCGGGCAAATGCAGGTACAAATACCAGCCGATCAGCCAGGCAATTGCCAGCAGTAGCAGGGAAGGGAGCTCGCGTTTTAAGCTTAGCTTGTTCATAAATGTGCGTGATTATTTTTTTAAAAATTTAATAATTTTTTCGGAAATTTCCTCAAAGACGCTCAGGTTCAGGCTGTAGAGGATTTTTTGTCCCTCACGGCGGCCGGAAACCAGCCCGGCTCTCTTTAGGGTGTCCAAATGGTGGGAGAGCGTGGGCAGGGTAATGTTCAGGTGAGCGGCGATTTCTGATACCGGCATTTCCTGTTTTTTGAGCAGGTCGAGAATTTTTTGCCGGTTCGGATCGGATAGCGCCGCGAAAGTTTGGGTCAGGGACATAGGCACTCGTGTCGGGTTAATTAGATAATTCGATATCTATCTAAATAATAAACTATCTAAGCAAAGTTGTCAAGCTGTGGCTTAATCCGCTAAGGATATGCAAGCAAAGAGGCTATTTTTATGTATTTTGGCTGCTGTGCTGTTGCGACCAGCCCAGGCCTGCTGTAGAGTATAATCAGGGCTGCCGGGTTTGCCCAAAAAGCTGGCAATTTGGGTTAATGCTGCACGGAAGAAGAAACAACCCCGCAAAATTAACGTATATTAATTTAGTGACAGATAAAGAGCTTTTAAGGCACATCAGAAAAGCCCAAGCAGGGGACAGCGAAGCCTTTGCCTTTATTTATGATGCCTACTCCGGCAAGCTTTTCCGCTATTTGCGGATTAAAGTGCAGAGCCAGCAGCAGGCCGAGGATTTATTGCAGGAAACTCTGGTCAAAATCTGGCGCGGCCTGCCCGGATTTAATCCCGACAAGGGAACGTTTAATGCCTGGGCTTACCGGGTGGCTGCCAATACCCTGAATGATTTTTTGCGCAAAATCTACCGTGTGCCCGAAGCCCTGGAAATGTCCGAAGGGGTGGAATATGCCGCCGCCGCTTGGCAGGCAGAAAGTCCCAGTCAGGAAAAGCTGCTGGACTTAGAGCTTTCGCTAGCGGAGCTGAAAAGCAAAATGACCAGATTGCCGGTTGCCTACCGGTTGGTGCTGGAATACCGGTTTTTGCAGGATTTGACCGTGGAGGAAACAGCGGAACTAATGTCAAAGTCTAGCCTGGCCATACGGCTGCTCCAACACCGGGCAGTAAAAAAGCTTAAAATTTTGAATAAGCAGAACCATGAAGATGTTCAACCGAAAAAAATATCGCCGTGACACCGCGGAGCTGAGCCGCCTGGCCCGGGGTTTTGGTTTGTCCGAAAGCCGCAACCGGGAACTAAAATCCAAGGTAATGGCAGCGGTCCGGCTAGTGCCCCAGACCCAACCTGCGGCAGAGCGGCCTGCTCATGCCCGGGTTTGGTGGTTGCGGCGTTTGGCTTTTTCAACATTGGTGGGCGTAGGGGTAATCGGCGGTACAGTGTTTGCGTCGGCCCATGCGTTGCCCGGGGATTTGCTGTACCCGGTAAAAATCGCCAAAGAAAAAGTTGAGCTTAGCTTGGCCCCGAAAGGCGAACCCAAGGCTTTGATTATGGCCAAACAGGCAGAAGAGCGCCTGAGCGAATTGTCCGGGCTTATGGCCGAAGCACCAGCTGTAACCCAGCCGGCAAGCCAAACAGATAAAGAACGCCAGCAAGCCGAACATGAGGCGAGCGTCCAAGTCCGCGGTGCGGTAAACAGCCTGGCTCAGGTTAAACAGGATTTGGAAGACAAAGGCAATACCACGGCGGCTGCCAGCGTTAATAACGTCTTAACCCGCCTGGTGGAAAAAGCTAAAAGCCAGGATATTGAGCTGGAAGGAACAGTCGGTGCCGTGCCTCGGGATCAGGAAAAAACCAGCCCTGAAAAGTCAGAGCAGGAAAATAATCAGCACCCGGAAGGTGAAGTGAAGGGGCTAAGGCACAAGCCGACAGATCCCAACCCCAGCCCTGTCCGCAAAAGCAGTGGCTTGGAAGCTGTCTTGCCTGGCCTTGCTAACCCTGATGTAAAACCGACTTCTAGCGCGCCCGTCTTGCCGATTGGGCAGGTTTTGGGTGCCAGTACCACTTCGCCCGGAGGGGATGGGTCGTTTGCCACCAGTACTGACGCTGGAACAGCCACGGCCACTGAGCCAACCCTAAACCGGGAAAACCAGCAAAATGATGCTGAAACCCAGAGCAAAAAAAACAGCCCAGAATTCCAGCACTAGCATAACTTTGCCTATAATAAAAACCTTTAAACCGGCATTTGCCGGTTTTTGGTTGTCCACAGCCCAGTACCTTGCATAAAAAGGTAGTGGGTGTTATACTACCCATATCTAAAGGTATGGATATGGAAAATAAATCTTTTGACACGGAAAGCGCGAGGGCGCAGATGCGAAAAAGCCTCTTGGAATATTGCACCTTGCTGGTAATCGGGCAGGGTGAATTTTACGCGTCGGATATTTTAAACGAGCTCAAGGCCAACAACCTGATTGTGGTGGAAGGGACTTTGTACCCTATGCTATCGCGGCTGAAAGGCAGCGAGCTTTTGGAGTATACCTGGAAAGAATCCAAAACAGGACCGCCCAGGAAATACTACCGGCTTACGGAGCGGGGCAAACACATGCTGGATCAGCTGAAGGCCACCTGGCAGGAACTAACTTTATCGATTAATTCACTAATCAAAAAATATGAAAAAAACAATTAACATTTCTATCGGCGGCCTGAGTTTTCAAATTGAGGAAGACGCTTATGCGGCCTTAGAAAAATATCTGGGTGAGGTCAAGGCGCGTTTTGCATCATACCCCGATGCGGCGGAGATTGTGAGCGATATGGAAGACCGCTTGGCTGAGCAGTTGTCCGCCAAGCTGCCCCATGGCCAGGTGGCGGGGCTGGCTACTATAGAGGAACTAATTGCCATAATGGGGCGGCCGGACCAGATTGGCGAAGACGGTAAAAACGAAGCCGGGCCAGCGGATTCCGGAGCGCCTAAGGCCCCGGCCCCGGCCAAACGTCTATTCCGCAATTTAGATGATGTGATTTTGGGCGGCGTGTGCAGCGGTTTGGCGGCTTACGCGGGTGTTGATACGGTTTGGGTGCGCCTGGTTTTTGCCATTACAGTTTTTTTCGGCGGCTTTGGAGTGGTACTGTACCTGATTCTGTGGATAATTGTGCCGCCGGCGCAAACTGCTACGGAAAAATTGCAGATGCGCGGGAGCCCGGTTAATTTAAAAAATTTGGAACAGACGGTAAGGGACCGGGTCGCGGAGCTTAAAAAAAAAGACCAGGGCCAGGTTAAGCGGGGTTTGGCTGCGCCTTTCCGGGTTTTGGGCACGGTGCTGCGCGCCATAGGCTTGTTTTTCCAGCGCTTGATACCATTTTTGTTTAAACTTATCGGATTGGTGATTGTCGTGTTGGGCGCTTTGGCTCTGGCCGGTTTGGTGTTTGTGGCTGTTAGTCTGGTGACCAATGCCGGTTCGCCCTACGTGGATTTTCCTTTAAGGGAAATCGCCAGCGGCGCAGTGTATTATGTGGCGTTGGCCAGCGCCTTTTTAATTGCTTTCGTGCCGATTGTTTTTGTGATGATGCTGGGCACCAGTCTGGTGGCCTACCGTTCAACTTTTCGGAAAATGGGCAGTTTTATGTTGCTGGGTTTATGGGTGGTGGCGATTATTGTTTTTGTTAACATGGCCGTAAAGCTGGCGCCGCAGGTGGAGCTGCTCACAAAAACCAGCCCTTACTTCCAGACTGCCACCAAGGAATATGCGCTTCGGGATTTTACAGGCATAGAATTGGGCGGTATTGACGAAGCTGTTATTTATCCCGGTGCGGCGTATAAGGTTGTGGCCGAGGGCAAGCAAAAAGACCTGAGTCAAACCAGAGTATACGTGGAAAACCAGACGCTGAAAGTTGGGCGCGAATACCCTTTCCGTTTTTGCCTTTTTTGCACCCAGAATAAAGTGAAATTAAGCGTATACGTCCCAGCTTTAAGCCGGGTCAGCGGCAGCGGCGCGAGCCGGATTCAGACCAGCGGCGCATTAACTGGAAAAACTTTGGCTGTTGAGCTGTCCGGTGTTTCCAGCCTGAAGGCCGAACTTAAAATAAACCAGCTGACCGGCGAATTGTCCGGGGCCAGCAAGTTAAGCCTTACGGGCGCAGCCGATTCACTCCAGCTGGGCCTGTCCGGGGCCAGCAAGCTGGAAGCGGCCGATGTGGCTGTCCGCAACGCGGATTTGGATTTGAGCGGCGCGAGCGAAGCCCGCTTAGGCAGTTTGGACCTCTTAAAAATTCAGGCCAGCGGAGCCAGTACCATTTACTACCAATCAGCCCAGGCCATGCAGGAACATTATTCCGGCGCGGCGCGTTCCGTAAAACAAATCTATCCTGGGCTAGCTGCCGCAGATCAGCGCTACCAGAACCAGGCATACGGCTTTAGCTTTGAATATCCAACAGCTTTCCAGTTGCATTTGGGGCCTGACGCTTCCGCTGATAATTCATACTACCTGCCGATGCAAAACCATTTTTATCAGTCTCAGGCAGGTCAGGTGGTGGTTACAGCCAGCCTGCCAAAAACCACCTATCCGGCCAACACTGACTTTGACGGCGCTTTCTTTTCCGTGGGTGCGGCCAAAAATTTGAGCCAAGCCGACTGTTTAAAGTTTGACCCGGCCTCCCAGGTGGCCAATATCAGGCGCGAGCAGGTAAACGGCGTTACTTTTGCCGTTGCCGACGCTTCAGGCGCAGGCATGAGCCACCAGGCCTATGATAAAATTTATCACGCCTATAACAACAGCACTTGTTACGAGCTGCAGACAGGCGTGAGGACTTCCGGCTACGGTGCAGCCGACTATATCACCGAGCGGGTGGACATTAACGAAGTTTTTAGCCGGTTGGACGCGGTGTTAAATACATTTACTTTTTCCAAGTAAGGAGTAAAATAAAAAAAGAGCGCGTCTAGAGGCGCTCTTTTTTTGTGGCCAAAACACCGGCAGCGGTGTAAAATGCCAATATGGAAAATAACGCTTCTAAATTTCAGCCCAGGCCGTATGCCGCAGTAATTTTTGCAGGGTTTCTACTGCTGGTTTTTGTCTGGGGCATTTGGCAGGCTGGACAAAAAAAACAGCCGGCGGTAAATCCGTCGGGTATGGTCAAAAAAACCCAGTCTTCGCAGCCGGTAGCCACTTCTACGCCTGTTGTTGCCAACGCAGATGCCGGCAAGTTATTGGCCCCAATCAGCAAGGCTCAGGAACGCGTTACTAAAAAACCTTTTGGCCTCAAGGTCAGTCCGCATTCCTCGCCGGTCAGTCCGGAGCGCTTTTCCGGATACCATACGGGCGTGGACTTTGAAACTTTTGCCGATGAACAGGATGCGGAGGTGCCGGTGTTCGCGGTTTGCGATGGCACGCTTGTGGAAAAGCGGTTTGCTTCGGGTTACGGCGGGGTAGCGGTACAGAGCTGCCGTTTGGACAATCAGGATATAACCGTTGTTTACGGCCACCTAAAACTTGTTAGTGTTTCTGCCAAGGCCGGTTCAACCTTGACTGCGGGCGAACAGCTGGGCGTTCTCGGCAAAGGTTACAGTTCGGAAACAGACGGGGAAAGAAAGCATTTGCATTTGGGTATTCATATAGGTAAGGCCGTTAACCTGGCTGGCTATGTAAAAACCCCGGCCGAGTTAAGTAGTTGGCTCAACATTCTAAAATACCTTAAATAAAAAACACCCGGAAAAGGGTGTTTTTATTTGTGCTTATGAGTACCAGCGGACCAGTAAAATAATGAGGCCAAAGAACAGCCAGGACAGTACCAGGCGCTTAAACTGCCAGACCCAGGTGTCTGTCAGTCCGTTGAATTTAAACTGCAAAGGCCAAAGGGGTTTAATGCCCCATTTGGATTTGTGAGTGAAGAGGTCCACGAAAATGTGCGAGGCATAGGAGCCAATGGCCATTTTAGGCAAGTGAAAAAACAATACGGCAGGCGCCACCACTAATAACAAAAAGAAAATACTGTGGGGCGCTTCCCATACAGCCGCCCAGCCGGGATAGCGGTCGTGGTAGTTTTTGTCCATCCAGTCAATGTGTTTGGGGAGCCAAAACAGGCGCTTGTGCTGGTGGCTGATTTTGAAATAGATGGGGATTTGGGTAACGTCAGGCAAAACCGAAAAAGCAGTTACTATCAGAATATCCTTCATGCTGCTTTCTGAGGCCAAACCTAGCGCTCCGCCCATAAGGGCGTGACTGACAATGTCCATATTCCACATTATACCATATTGTCTAAGCCGCGGGAGCGTTTTTGACCCTTGTCAGCCGCTCTGCTATTCTGGTGCAAATGGGAGGAGTAAGAATGACCGTAAAGCAATGGTGGTTGTCGCGGAAATGGTTATTCTGTCGGCGGTTGTGCCAGTGGGTGCCGTTGGTCGTCAGGGTTCCGGATGCCCAGAATAGGGGCTACCAGATAGTCTGTGCAAACCGGCAGACGCTGGTTTTTTTCTCCAGACAATTCGGGGAGCTGATTGCCCAACAGGGCGTAGGCTTTGCCTACAAGGAGAATACGGCCCGGCGGCTGGTGAAGCGCATCCGCAAGCTTGGCTTGCCCGACAGAATTACCGAACAGGACCGGAAAGTGCTGGCACATTACGCCATAATCCGCTCCGAAGTGCTGGAGCAGCCGGATTTCCAATCCGCATTCGATGAGGCGTAACCATGCTTTTCGGCCGCATTGCCGTTTGCCTGTACGCAAAATCAGGCCCAGCCGGCGCCCCACTCTCCATGGCGCCGGTTTTTTAGAACTATTGAAAATCAATTTTGGGGTGTTTGGGGTCTACCAGGTGCGGCAGCCACGCGGTAAGCGGGATGAACAAAAATGGAAAAACAATCGCCAAAGGAAAAACCCACCATTTGGGTTTTTTGGCCGAACGGCCGGCAGGTACAGAGTAGGCGGGTAAGTACACCATGAGCCCGTAGACAAAAATCCAGAAAGCGAAGGCGCCCAAGGCGTTCGGGCCGCCGTAGCTGGTTTCGGCCAAAGTGCCGGTCAGGCCGAAAAGCAAAAAAGTTTCAAAAGGCGTGAAGTCGAAATAGGTTAAAATCACCGCCCAGCCAATGAACATGGGTGCAATCACAATGACGCTGTGGAAAAAGATGACATCAAAATAATTGGCCGAGGCGGTAATGTACGCCTGGCCGAGTTTTACTCCGAACAGGGGTGCCAGATTGGTCATAGTGGTGGTAACGGCTTCTTCGATGAGGATTAGGAGGGTGGCGAACAGTACAAATTTTACCTGCCATTTTAAAGGGATGTTTTGAATCCAGGCTCTGGTAGTGTTCCGGTATTTATGCATAAGCGTGCCGCCCAGCAGGATCCAAAGAATAATTAAGCCCCAGGCCATGCGTATACCCGCGCGCTGAATGGGGTCTTTCCAGACAATTGCCGTAACTAAACCGGTGCTAATTAGCATCCATATTCCCAAAAGTAAGATAAATTTCTGCCGTGAGTTTTTCATAAGCTGGATTTACACCGTACAGTTATTATATCATTTGTGGACAAGCCGAGTGCCTGAATTTTTTCTATCTGCTATATTATGGGCATAAGGAGGCACGTTGAAAGTCATCCACATTGCCGGAAACCTGTATGAGTTATCCCGTTATGATTCGCGGTCGCACATGGCCGCATGCATGTACCAGTCAGGTGTCCAGGCTGAAAGCAAGGGGGAAGTGCACGATGCACAGACCTATTATGCCAAAGCCGTGAATGCCGACCCGGCGTTCGCTGCCGCCTGGGTAAACCTGGGAACTCTGCAGTGTCAGCTCGGCGCATTGCCACGCGCGGAATTCTGCTACCGCCAGGCTCTGGCGGCCGATGCTGAATACGCGCTGGCGCGCTACAACCTGGCCTGCTGTCTGCAGGACCAAGAGAGGCACGAAGAGGCCCGCACAGAATACGAGCAGGTCCTGCATAACTGCCCGGATTACTTTGATGCCCTGTTTAACCTGGCGCATATGCATCTTTACCACTTCTCCCGTCCGGAGAAAGCCCTGCACTTTATCCAAAAGTGCGAGCGGCTTCGGCCCAAAGACCGGAACCTGCTGGTTCTGAAACGGTCCTGGGCCAAGTGGCACAAGAACATGGGCTGGCAGGTGTTCCAGGCGTCCTAAACCAGCGGCCGGTGTTTCTCTTTACCGGCCGCTGCTTTGTTTTCTGGTAGAATGCTATAATTAATAGGCGCTTTAATATTAGGCTGGCTAATGGCATACGCAATGCCTGCGGCAATATCTTCCGAGGTTAATTTCGCAATCCCGGTAAAACGCTGGTTTAACTGCTATAATTAATAGGCGCTTTAATATTAACTTAATAAAAAATATATGAACCATACACTTAAGGATAAGGTAATTGTCATAACTGGCGCTTCCAGCGGCATTGGCGAAGCCTCAGCCCGGCTGGTGGGGGCAGAACAGGCCAAAGTGGCGGTGGTGGCCCGGCGCAAAGACCGGCTGGACAAGCTGGCGGAAGAAATTACCCAGGCAGGCGGACAAGCTTTGGCCATTGAAGCGGACGTGGCGGACAAAAATACCTGCCAGGCAATCGTGAAGCAAGTGATTGATAAATGGGGGCGGCTGGACGTTTTGGTTAACAATGCGGGTGTCATGCTCTTGGGCCCGGTTATTGGCGCTCCGCTCGAGGAGTGGGAACAGATGGTGCAGGTCAATGTCATGGGTCTGCTGTATTTAACGCACGCGGCTTTGCCCGTAATGAAACAGCAAAAGTCCGGACACATTGTGAACATTTCCAGCGTGGCCGGGCGCACCACCCGTTCGGGCAGCGCGGTTTACAACGCCACCAAGTGGGGCGTGTGCGCTTTTACGGACGCCCTGCGCCAGGAACTGGCCGAAGGCAAAACCGGCATCCGCACCACGCTGATTGAGCCGGGTGCCGTGGCCACGGAGCTTATTAGCCACAACCGGCCGGATATCCAGGAGCAGTTAAACCAGCGTTTTACCGGGATTGCGAAATTAACCTCGGAAGATATTGCCGCAGGCATTGCGTATGCCATTAGCCAGCCTGAACACGTTAGCGTAAACGAGGTGCTTATCCGTCCCAGCGGCCAAGTAGGCTAAGCCGGGCCATTATAAAAGCCCCGCCTTAAGGCGGGGCTTTTATTGAAAATTACATCTTCAGGAACTTCAGCATTTCGTAAATCAGGAACGCGGGCCAAACCAGGGCCTTAAGCACGCCGACTACGCCCATCCAAAAAGTCTGAGAGTTTTGGATATAGTAGACGGCCGCGCCCAAAAAAGCCAGGCCGTAAGCGCCGCCCATGGCGCCGTGCCCGTGCCCGCCGCAACGCCACTTTTTTGTCTTTCCAGTCAGGCATGGAAGCACTTGTTTCGTTGTCCATATGTGTAGGGTTAATTCACAGAATCCCTTTTATTCATCATAACAAAAAGCCCGGCGATTAGCCAGGCTTTGTTGAAAGCTAGTATTAAGCCTTTTTTACGTTGACCGCGTTCTTCCCTTTGGGGGAGTCTTCGACGTCAAAGGTGACCTGGTCGCCTTCTTGGATTTCGTCAAAGGTGACGCCCACGAGCGATTTGCTGTGGAAGAAAAGGTCTTTGTCCATACCTTCAGCGGTAATGAAGCCAAAACCTTTATCGGTCTTCTTTTTGATTACACCATTCATAGTGTTGTGTTGATTTAGATTGGTAAATGAAAATATATTATGAAACTCGACGACTTTTCTAAATAGTATCTTACCTATGCAGTATGACAGGTCTGGGCCAGAAAAGCAACCCTGCTCAAAGATAACCGGGCTTTAAAATATATCCGGCATGGTTAAGCCCTATAATCCGGCTGGAATGCATTGTT
>JAMCYA010000022.1 GCA_023473845.1 Patescibacteria group bacterium | reverse complement strand
CCGCGCGGCCACCATTAAAAAATAGGTGTCAAAGCCCTTTTTACAAATAATGTTCAGCTCGTATTCAATGCGCTGCCGGATGGCTTCCGGCACTTCCCCGTTTTCGCCGTAGAGGGGCACGGCTTTTTCGTATACGGTCTGCTTCAGATACTCTTCGGAGCTTATGCCTTCGGGCAGCCGGACTTTGGGGAAATAGCGCTGGTTAATGTCAATCTCCAGCACGCAGGCATCCGCAACTTTTTGGGTGTTGTCCACGGCCTCGGGCAAGTCGGCAAACAATTCCATCATCTGCTCCGGGCTCTTTATGGATAAATCGTAGCCGCGCATGTCCAGCCGCCCTTCGTCATTGATTGTTTGGGCCGTGCCAATGCACACCAGCACGTCCTGCGCCTCGCTGTCCTCCGGGTAAACATAATGGCTGTCCGAAGTGGCAACAATATCCAGCGCATTTTTTCTGGCCAAAGCAACCAGGCGGCGGTTAAGCTCTTCCTCGCGCTCGTCTTTTTGCCGGCTGTTGCGCTGCAGCTCGATAAAAAAATTGCTCGGTCCAAAAATGTCTAAATATTTTTCCAAAACCTTTTGCGCTTCCGCCTCGCTTCGGTTCATGACCGCGCGGGCAACTTCGCCACGCTGGCAGCCAGACAGGGCAATTAATCCAGTTGCGTGCTGCTTTAAAACCTCTAGGTCTATTCGGGGCTTGTAGTAAAAACCTTCCAAATGGGCAATGGTGGTCAGCTTCATTAGGTTGCTGTAGCCACTGCGGTCCTTGGCCAGGAGGGTCAGGTGGAAATAGTCGCTGTCAATTTTTCCCTCCTTGTCAGAGAGCTTCCGGGGAGCCACATAGGCTTCCAGTCCGATAATCGGCTTAATGCCTTCTTCGCGGCAACGGTTATAAAACTCAATGGCGCCGTACATGGCGCCATGGTCAGTTACGGCGAGGGAGGTCATCCCCAGCTCTTTTACCCTCGAAATAAGCGGATCCAGCTTGGAAAGCCCGTCGAGCAGGGAAAAATGGGTATGGCAGTGCAAATGGGTAAAACGCATGCTTATAGATTATCAAAAAGCGGGGGATTTTGCTATAATTTTATTAAGCTAAATTTTAAAAACCAAACTACTTTTGTGTCACTATTCAAAGAGAAAGTCGAGATCGGCATCCAGGAAGCCGAACTTGGCGTGATGAAAGGCCTCGTCAAATTCCCTCCCATACTCCGCTGGGCTTTGATTATCGGCATTCTGGCTATTATCCCCTCATATTACATTTCTCGCCAAATCGCATACCAGTTGTGGCAGCAGCGCGATTTGCAGTACGCTCTGGTGCCCACGCCCAGCTTCAGCTCCTCCCTGCCCATTCGGACCAAAAACACCTGGCTGCTGCAGACCGGCCCGAACCAGTATACAAGCGTGGCCGAAGTGATAAACGATAACCTGGATCTTTCCACCAACGTGGCAGCTTATGAGTTTAAATTCTACGGTCCTAACAAAAACCTGATTGTTCCGGACAGCGGCCAAGTCTCCGGCAAAACCTATTTTTTGCCCAACCAGTCCAAATACCTGCTTGCCACCAGAATTACCAGCAAACAGCCGATTACCCGGATGGAAGTGGTTTTTGGCAGCGACATTGTCTGGCGAAAAAAACTCTCTCTGCCTGCCATCCAACTCAATGTGACCGGGGTAAGATTCTCGCAACAGGCCTCGCCGCCCGCTTTCGTGGTGGACGGCCTGGTAGAAAATACCAGCAGCTATGAAATCGGCCAAGTCCGCCTGGTCTTCCTGGTGTTCGGCTTCAATCGCCAGCTGCTGGCGGCCAGCGAAAGAAACGAGTTTACCCTGGCCAGCGCCGAAAACCGAGCTTACAAACAGCTGTGGCCTGACCAAACTTTTCCCGATGCCGTTTCCGTGCAGGTCCTGGCGGATACCAATACCCTGGACCAGAGCAACCTGAGGCTGAGCACCAGCCCGGCCGGGTCGGGCTCAGACTTAAGCCGCCCGCAGCAAAACCAAAACTAGCCATAAACCCAACGGATGTTCAACTTTTTAAAAAAATTCGTTTATTTTGATTTGTCCCTGAAGGTTGCTGTTATCCTCCTCTGCCTGGCGGGCATGACGGTTTTATACAGCACCTCGCTATCCAACGACAGCCTGGCGGCATTCTGGCGGCAGCTGCTGTTTTTGGGAGTGGGTTTCGTGCTCTACCTGTTTTTTGGCTACTTTGACTACCACTCCCTGGCCAAGGCCAACCGGATTACCTACGTCATCTTTTTTATACTGTTGATTTATTTGCTTTTTTTCGGCCAGAATATACGCGGCGGCCGGCGCTGGCTGCATTTGGGTTTTTTCAGCTTGCAAGTGGCGGAGTTCGTCAAAATCGTAATCATTTTAGGTTTAGCGCAGCTGCTTTACATTAAACGGGGCGAAATTAATTCCTGGAAAATTCTCGGCTGGTCTTTAGCCTACGCAGCACTGCCCGCGGCTCTGGTTACTCTGGAGCCGGACCTGGGATCCGCCCTGGTCATCTTGGCCTTATGGCTGGGAATAATTATGGTCAGCCCGATAAAAAAGAAATACTTGCTGGCAATTTTTCTGGCCTTAGTTTTAGTTTCGGGGATTACCTGGAAATTTTTTCTCAAAGACTTTCAGCGTGACAGGATTCTGGTATTCGTTGACCCGCAGCTGGACCCCAAGGGCAAGGGGTATAACGTAAGGCAGGCAACCATTGCGGTGGGCAGCGGCCAAATTTGGGGCCGGGGATTAGCCAAGGGCCTGCAGACCCAAAACCGTTTTTTACCTGAAAGGCAAACTGATTTTATTTTTGCGGCCACGGGCGAGGAGTTCGGATTTTTGGGTACCGGCGTTATCCTGCTGCTTTTCTTCCTGGTTTTTGTCCGCCTGCTCAACACCATGAAAAACGCCAAAGATGATTTAGGCATGTACATAGCCGCGGGCGTATTTTTTTTGCTGCTTCTCCACGTCACCGTAAACATCGGCATGAACATCGGCATTCTTCCCGTGACCGGCATCCCGCTGCCCTTTTTCAGCTCGGGCGGCAGCTCTTTAATTGCCACCCTGGCGGCCCTGGGTATTATCCAAAACATCAATTTGCAATCAAAAATGTTGAGGTTTTAACGCAAAACTGGTAAACTACACTTATATGCAACCGTTTGATTTCAAAAAAGTAATTGAGTGGCTGGGCCAGTTCCTTAAATGCCCGGTCTGCGGCCAAAAATACAATCTGGACCAGACCCGGATTATAGACAGCCGCCAAAGCGAGGCCTTCGGGGAAGCCACCATCCTTATTCATTCCGACTGCAATAAATGCAAAAGTTCGGTTATGTTTAATATTGAAGTCAAAGGCCCTGAAGTGTTCAGCGTAGGCATGGTCACGGACCTGACCCGGCACGACAGCTCCCGCTTTAAAAACCGGGGGCCGATTAGCGTTGATGAAGTTATTAATATCCACCAAAGCATCAAAGCCTTTAAAGGCAGTCTGATAAAGGCTTTATCCAAAAAATAGTTGGCCAAAAAGACCCTCTCTGCGGGGTCTTTTTTTGTTGGCTTGAAATCCCAGGGAAAGTGGTATAAACTTATACGACTATCAAACAAGATAGCGACCGCATGGGAGGAACACTTGAAAGAGAAAAAAGAAGCATTGTGGTGGCTGTTCTGGCTGCCCAACATAATTAGGTACCTGGTCTGGCCGGGGCTGCAGTTTGCGTGGTCCGCTTATGCCGCGGTTCGCGCCGTGGCTTATCTGGCCCTCGGCTTTCTGGCTACGCCGGTCATCCGGCTCGGATGGAACACTATCAACCCGGACAAGCCCATGGGCAACGCGCAGGCCTTGCTGGTGCTCGCAGCCGGCATTGGCTTGGCCGCCTTTCTGGCCAAAACCCAGCCGGGCAGCGATCTGCTGGGCGCGCTTGCGGCCCTGACCATCATTGCTGGCTGTTTTTGCTGGCTGCTGCTCGCTGCTTTGCCCGCAC
>JAMCYA010000058.1 GCA_023473845.1 Patescibacteria group bacterium | reverse complement strand
GGCTGTATTTGGAATTTGAACACAAACCGTTTGGTTTAGTCGGGGTGTCCAACGGGTCTGTGGCTGGAGCCAGGGTTATTGAACAGCTTAGGACCATAATAGAAAATTTTGGCGCGCTGGCTGTAAGGGAAACCGTAATGCTGGGGCCGATTGATAAATATTTTGATGCAACCGGCAAGCTTTTGGACGACGCGCTGGACAAACGCGTAATCGGACTTATTGATAGCCTGGTTTGGTGGTTGAAAAAATTGCAAGCATAAAAATACCCCCGCCGCCGGCGGGAGTATTTTTATGCTAACTGATATGCAGTTCGCCGCTGAGCTTCCGGCTGATTTTGCCGTTCAGCGAGAAGCCTGCTGCCAGTTTGTGGCCGCCGCCGCCGAAGAGCCGCGCGATTTTGGAAACATCCACATCCTTGTGCGTGTCGCTTCTCAGGCTGCCTTTAATAACTGCACCGTCCTGCCTGATGAAGAGGGCAAACCGGGCTTCCGGCATGGTGTTTAAGGTTTCCACAAAGCCTTCAAAAGCTGACTTGGGCAGCTCACCCAAATCCAACAGGTCTTCCTCGGTAATGGCCGCGCTGATAATCTGGTTGTTTGGGTCAAATCGGGAGTTTTCCATGGCCCGCGCCCAGGCTTTTAACACCTGGGGCCTTTTGTTTTTAAAAGTGTGCCGGGTAATTTTATTGGTGCGCGCCCCTTTGTGCATTAAGTCTGCTGCCGCCGTAAGGGTGGAGCTTTGCGTGTTGGCGTGCATAAAGCTGCCGGTATCGGTAATGATCCCGGTCAGCAAACAGGTGGCCATGTCCTGGGTGATAGGCCATTGGCAGAAATTAAAAAAATCGTAAACAAGTTCGGCAACCGAGGACTTGGTTTTATCCACCAAGTTTACCTTACCGAAGAAAGTATTATCCGGATGGTGGTCGATGTTGATACTGGGAATATCCAAGTTGATAATTTTATCCAAACCGCTGCGCTCTTTATTGGAACAGCCAAATGTAATCAGCAGGTCAAAGTTTTTAGGTTGGGGCACGCTGTCTTGAATCTTGCCGCTGCCGGGTAAAAATTTTAGTGCCTCAGGTACGCCGTACTTAATGACGGCCGAAACTTGTTTGCCCTGGCTTTCCAAAAAGTGCGTGAAAGCCAAAAGGCTTCCGCCGTCATCCCCGTCCATGCGTTCGTGCATGGACAGCAGAATCTCGCGGGCCTGCCCAATGAGGTTTTTTGCATTTATAAAAGCTGTTTCCATATCCGGGAGTTTGGTGTTAGGCGGCTGTTTTTTTCCTTTTTTTTGTTGCCGGCTTGTTTTGCTCTTCTTCAGCGTGCACGCGCCTTACCAGCTCGTCGATATGCTCGGCATAGCGGGGGCTGGTGTCCAGAAAAAATTGTAAACGCGGGACGATTTTGGTGGTAAATTTGTGGTTGAGTTCGCCCTGAATGTGATACAGGCTGCGGTTAATGTGGTCCAGGATTTTTTGGTCGTTGCCGCCGAAAATGGAAATCCAGACTTTGGCCCAGCGCAGGTCGCGGCTGGCTTCCACTTTGGAGATGGTGACCAGGCCGTTTGCCGGCTCCAAGAATTCCAACAAAATCGGGCCCAGCGCCTGTTGGATGAAGGAATTGACTTTGGCAATGCGGTTAGTGTCTTTTTTGGGTTGCATAAGTTTAGGCTTTTAACATTAAAGTATATCGAAAAACGCCCCTGCTGGCAAGGGCGCTAAGTAGTGAGTTTCATTAAGATTAATTGGCCCCTCACTTTTTGTTAGAGAGTTTTTGGTTTAATTTTTTCTTCAAAGCTTTCCAGGATGTCATTAACCTGCAGCTTAACTGGTGTTTTTATCCGCATTCCGAACTCGTTGCCTGCGGTGACGCTTTTAGCCATCACCTTGCTTTGCTGCAGTTCCAAAATCTCCCCCCGGCCCAGTTCCACCCCTTCTCGGAAAACCAGGATTTGCCCGTTCTTTTTAATCTCGCCGTCATTCACCCGGCCTCCAATAATCATTTCGCCTTTTTCCGTCCGGAAAATGGCTAGGATTTTGGCGCGGCCAAAACTGACCTTTTCCAGTTCGGGGGTGAACATTTTAATGACAGCGCTAGTGACGTCTTCAATCAGTTCGTAAATTACGTCGTAAGGATCAATCTGGACGTTTTTTTGTTTGGCCAGGCTGATAGCTTTCGGGTTGATTTTGGTGCGGAAGGCAATCACGCTGGCGCGGGAGTTGCCGGCCAACAGCACATCGGATTCGTTAACCTCACCTACGCCTTCGCTTAAAATGTTGATTTTAACTTCATCGTTTTTGAGTTTGGAGATCGATTGCTTGATGGCTTCCAGCGACCCGGCCACGTCCGTCTTCAGTATCAGGTTGAGGGTCTTGGTTTCCATGTCGCCAGACAGGCGGAGGGTGTGGGAGAGTTTGTGGCTGCGGTTCTTGCGCTGGGCGGCCAGGGCAATGTTTTTGGCTTCGTCCAAAGAGGCGATGGTCTGCAAAATATCGCCGGCCTGGGGGAGTTCGGAAAAGCCGGAAATTTGCGCTGGCTGGGCAGGCAGGACTTCTTTCAGTTTGCGGCCGTTTTCGTCTTCCAAAGACCTAACCCGGCCAAAAGCCGGCCCGGCGGCAATAATGTCACCGACCCGCAAAGTGCCGTTTTGGATGACTACTGTAGCGGTTGGGCCCTTGCCCTGAGTGATTTTGGATTCAATAATCGTACCCACGGTTTTGCCCGCTGGATTGGCCTTGAAATCTTCCAGATCCGCAGTCAGCAGGATCATTTCCAGCAGCCCGTCGATGCCTTTGTTCTGCTTGGCGGAAATTTCACAGGCAATGGTTTTACCGCCCCATTCTTCGGTCAGGACGCCGTGGCCGGCCAGTTCCTGCTTGACCTTCATGACATTGGCTTCGGGTTTGTCCACTTTGTTGATGGCCACAATCATGGGGGTGCCGGTAAACTTGGCCCGGTTGATAACTTCCAGGGTTTGGGGGCGCACGCCGTCGTCGGCCGCCACGACCAGGACGATTATGTCCGTAACGTTGGCGCCGCGGGCGCGCATTTCAGAAAAAGCCTCGTGGCCCGGGGTGTCCAAAAAAGTAATATAGCGCCCGTTCTTTTTAATCTGATAGGCACCAATGTGCTGAGTAATGCCGCCACTCTCCCCTTCCGCGACTTTGGTTTTGCGGAGGGTGTCGAGCAGGGTGGTTTTGCCGTGGTCTACATGGCCCATAATAGCGACAATTGGCGGCCGGCTTTTTAGATTTTCCGCTTTTTCTGCATCCGAAACTTCCTGTAAAAAACCCGTGCCGTACTCTTTTACTGTCTGGTCGGTTTCCGTCGCCACTTCAAAACCCAAGTCCTGGGCCACAATGCTGGCGGTTTCAAAGTCCACCTCTTCGTTGATGGTGGCCATGATGCCGTTTTTAATCAGCACCTTAATCACATTAACGACAGGCAGTTTTAAGAGTTCGGCAAAATCCCTGACTTTTATAAAGCTGGGTAGTTTGATGATTTTAGGTTCAGTGTCTTGCTCTTGGGGCTTTGGGCTGCCGCTGTTCTCGGCCAAGGTTTCCAGGATTTTTTTGGCCAAGTAGTTGTCGACCTTGTTGGCTTTGGGTGAAATGAAAAACCCTTTCTCGCGGGCGCGGGAACGTAATTCCTGGATAGACAAATTGAGTTGTGAGGACAGGGAGGAAAGGTTCATAATGCGGAAAAACTATTTATAACTTATTAACTTTACCAGAATTTTTAATAAAAATCAAGGAAGGTTTTTACCTGTCGGAAGTTGGGTTCGCGTCCAAAAAACCTGCCGTTCCCTTCTTTGGGTGCGGCAGGCTCAGTATTAGAACAATATGGTTTTTGGAAAAAACAGCGGGGAATTAAAAAGTCCGGTTTTTGCCTACTATCAGGCGCAGGCGCTGTGGAATCAGTTCCACGGCCGCCGGAAATTTGGCCACAATCCTGCCCAGCATGGTCAGGGGCGTGCCGCGGGGCTCCAAAAAATCAATCTTGCGGCATTTGATAACCGTGGTGTTGGGGATTTTTTCCAGATTGCCTGAAACGATATCCTGCCGGTACCTTAAGGTTTGCATTTTGGACATTTTTTCCAAAATCAGGAGATCGAGGTGGCTGTCCGTGGGGTCTGCAATTTTTTGCCCGGAGGCCGAAGCGGAACGGATATTAATGGCCAAACCGCCCAGGGCAGCAATGCTTAGGTTATAGGAATCATCAATGCGGATGGTGTAGTTTTTGGCTTCAGAGGAGAGCAGTTTTAAGGCCGCATACCAGCTCAGGCTTTTTAAATTGTGGCTGGTTACCCCAAACTCCAAGTAATTGATAAAAAAATTATTGGAAATTTTTGCCAGGTCAATTTTTTCAATTCTCCTGGCCGCAATAGTTTTGGCGCCAATGTAAATATTTTCAATGCCCAGGATTTTGGAGAGGAAGGACTTTTCGTCTAGCGGAACAAAACCCAAGGTAAAATCGCGGCCTTTCAGAGAGGCCAGCATGAGGTTAAAGGTGTCGTCAGAGCCGCAGGCAACCAGGGTTTTGGCGCCGCGCTGGCTGGCCGTATCGACCAGGTCAGCGACGGAGCGCAGGGGGGTAACCCGCGCCGCTTCGCCCGAAATTTTAAATTCCGCAAAGTAACCCAAAGCTTCGGTCTGCAGCCTTTCGAATTTGTCCATGGGCAGGTTGCCCTGGTCGAAAATATAGTAGTACATAGGCGCAGTCTGTGTAGCCGCGCAGGCTTGTTATTGCCTGCGTTTAGAATGAAGCCGGGCTTATTCTTCGCTTTCCGGTTCTTCGTGGGTGGGTGTAACGGCCTTTTTACCGTTACCGTTGCTCGGGCTCATAGTGCATTTGCCGGTAAACTGGGCCCCATCTTCGACCCGAAGGATTTGGCAGGAGATATCGCCCGTAATTTTAGCTGTGTTTTGGAGGATGAGGTGGCCGGTAACTTTAATATTGCCCTGGACTTCCCCGCCGATTACGCTATTGCCGGCCAGAATGTCGGCGGTAATATGCGAGCCGTTCATTACGAATACGCTTTGGCTGGTTTTTACCTTGCCGGTAACATAGCCTTCGATTTTTATGTTGCCGTCGCTGTTCAGGTCGCCCTGAATTTTAACACTGGGGCCAACCACGGTTTCCGCCTGTTGGTTCAGGCTTTCGTCTGAAAACTTGTCCATAGGATTCCTTTTTCGCTGAAGACTCAGCGGTTAATTGCGGATGCGGTTTTGGTTTTAGTTAAATTTGGTGTTAGCCAAGGCGATGGCGTGCTCTTCTTCTTCGGTGAGCTGGGTTTCAGCCTTGCCATGAGCCAGCTGCTTGGCATAAATGCGGTTCTGTTCCCGGCCATGCATGGAAGTGATTACCACTCCGGTGTTGTGCCCGTCGAGCAGGGCCAAGGTGAAACTAAAATTGCCGCCGCCGTCTGCAAACGGGTTAAACCGGTGTACGCCAATTTGCTGGATGGCAAAAGCTGAACTGGTCTTCAGGGAGGCCAGGCTGGCTTCCAGCACGGTTTTTTCGTCTTCCAAAAGCTGGAGTTTTTGCGTTAGTTCCATGAGGACGTTTTCCAGATCGCGACCGTTCCGGCCTGCAAAAAAAGCCTTGCGCACCCGGTTGAACGCCAGGTTTTGCCAAAACAAAAACCCAATCAAAAACAAGCAGATTAGGCTTAAAATCAAGGCAAAGAGGCTCAGGTTGGTGCTGGTGGTTAGCATTTTTGGCTTTGTTATTGTAGCACTCTTAAAGGTTGCTTTCAAATGGCTAAAATGTTAAAATACCCCTGCTTCCTTCCTGCCACCATGGCAAAAGCGGCGTTAATTTAGACTTAAAGCAACCCTATGAGCAAGAACCGAAATTCTTCCAGCCCCAAACCGGTGAGTTCTCCGGAACTACAAGCGGCCGAGCATGTGATTATCAGCCACGACCTGTGGAAAGTGCTTATATTAAACGTGATTTACCTGGCAGGTCTCTTGGCTTTATATTATGCCAACCAGCAAAGCCATTTTTTGGAAAATTGGTTCAGCAGATTGATGAGCGTGTAAGTTTTCGGGTTTTAAAACCGGCCACCCTGGCCGGTTTTTTAGTTTGATGATATAATATATCATATATGATATATTAATTTTTATTACTATGACTACCCAAAAAATGATTGGCCAGCTAATTTCCAGGCTCCGCGAACAAAAGGGTCTGACTCAGGCGCAGTTTGCCAGCAGCCTTAAAACCAGCCAGTCCGCCGTGGCCCGTATGGAAAACGGTTTGCAGAACTTGAGTACGGAAATGCTGGAAAAAATCGGGGACATACTGAAAAAACCCCTGATTGCGCTGGCGGGAGACTCGGTCAACTTAAGGATTGAAGGCGGCCACAAATTGTCCGGCCGGGTGGCCACCAACACTTCCAAGAATGCTGCCATGGGCCTTTTGGCCGCCAGTCTGCTGAACGCCGGACAGACCACCTTAAAAAATGTGCCAAGAATTGAAGAGGTTAACCGGATGCTTGAAGTGCTTTCCAGTATTGGGGTAAGGGCTGAATGGCAGGGCCAGGATTTAAGAATTACACCCCCGAAAAAATTCAACCTCAAGAACCTGAATGCCGAGGCCGCGGTCAAAACCCGCAGCATTTTAATGCTTATCGGTCCGCTGGTGCATTTATTCAAACATTTTAAGCTGCCGGTTGCCGGCGGCTGCAAACTGGGCGCCCGCACTATCCGTCCGCATTTGTATGCTCTAGAGAAGCTGGGGGTCAATATCCAGACCAGCCACGACCAGTATGATATTACCGTGCAGGGCCTGGCGCCCGCAGAGGTGGTGCTTTATGAAACCGGGGATACGGTAACGGAAAATGCCCTGCTGGCCGCGGCTAAGCTGCCGGGTAGGACCGTTATCAAATATGCCTCCTCGAATTACATGGTCCAGGATGTGTGTTTCTTTTTGGAAAAACTGGGCGTAGAAGTTGAAGGGTTAGGCACTTCCACCTTGGTTGTGCATGGCCGGCCGGAAATTAAGACGGACGTGGAGTACTATTTAAGCGAAGACCCGATTGAATCCATGCTTTTTTTGTCCATTGCCGCCACCACAAACTCCAGCATCACCATTGAGCGCTGCCCCATAGATTTTTTGGAACTGGAATTGCTTAAGCTGGAAAAGATGGGTTTGAAATTTCAAATCCAAAAACACTACAAAGCCCGCAACGGCCGGACCAATTTGGTGGATATCAAAACTCTACCTTCCAAGCTTAAGGCTTTGGAAGAAAAAATCCATCCCCTGCCCTACCCCGGCATTAACATAGACAACTTGCCGTTTTTTGTCCCAATTGCCACGCAGGCCGAAGGCTCGACCCTGATTCATGATTGGGTGTACGAAAATCGGGCCATCTATTATCTGGAATTGTCTAAGCTCAGGGCCAACATCATCCTGGCCGATCCGCATCGGGTGTATATTGAAGGACCCACGGAGTTGCGCGCGGCCGAGGTGATTTGTCCTCCGGCTTTAAGGCCAGCGGCTATTATTCTAATCGGCATGCTGGCGGCCAAAGGCACTTCGGTGTTGCGGAACGTGTACTCCATTTCCCGCGGCTACGAAGATTTGGTTAACCGGTTAAAGAAGCTGGGCGCAAAAATTGAAATTATCAACGGGCTTGGCATTTAGGTTGGACTAAAAATACCCGCCGAACGGCGGGTATTTTTATAATTGGTGGACCTAGGGAGAATCGGACTCCCGTCTCGGCAATGCGAATGCCGCGTCTTACCACTGGACCATAGGCCCCAAATTACTGTCTAATTTTATCTGATTCCGGTAAATTAGTAAACCCGCCGCTGTTTTTACAATCTGCCAGGATTGCAGTGTTAAGTTAACGCGTATAAGATAACTGTATTGGTTTAAAAAGTGCAAAAAATTAGACGGGCAAATATGCTTAAGATCAAAATCATCACTCTGGGCAAGTTTAAAGAAAATGCTTTTTTGGAATTGGAAAAAGAGTATTTAAAGCGCCTCTCCCCTTTTGCTAAAGTAAAAATTGTCGAATTGCCCGAAGAGCCCTATCGCAGCCACGATGACGTGGAAAAAATTAAGCAGAAAGAAGCGGAAAAAATCGTTAAGCAGCTGCCAGAAGATGCTTTGGTAATGCTTTTGGAAGAAAAAGGCACTCTCAGAGGTTCGAGAGATTTTGCAAATTTTGTTGAACGCGTAGGCGGTTTTGGCAGAGAACTGGTGTTTGTGTTGGGCAGCGGTTTGGGGCTGCACAGCAGCCTGAAAGAACATGCCAATTATTCCATTTCGCTTTCCCCTCTTACCTTTACCCACAATTTTGCCCGCGTACTTTTGGAAGAGCAGCTCTACCGGGCCTGCACCTTAATTAACCAGAAAGAGTACCATAAATAGCCAATGGATTTTTGCAGAATAAAAAACCAGCCCGTACCTACGAGCTGGTTTTTTTAGTTTGCGGAAGCTCGGGCAAGCGGCCTCGTGGCCACCGCGGCTGCGCCCAGAAAAGCCCAAAGCAGCAGCTGGGTTTGTTCAAGCGTATAAAAATAGTGGTCAAACTGCATGAGGACAAAAATAACAAAATATAGGGAAAGTACCAGCATGCCCAAAAGACTGCCTTGCTTGGCAAGCCGTATCGCTGCCGGGGCATCTCGCCAAAACAGCCAGAGCAGTATAAGCATGCCCGGCAAGCCTAATTCTGCGGCTGAGAGCAAAAAATAGTTATGTACGGGTTGTTTTTCCCAGGGCTGCAGCCTTTGGTTCAGAAATTGTTCCATATGAAGCACGCTCTCCCCTATTCCAACACCAAATACTGGATGGGCTTTGACCATTTTTAAACCAGCTTCGTTGTATCTCATTCTTTCCAGCGATGAATTGTCAGTAATTGTTGCCCGGGTGGAGAGCCAGGGCCAAAAAATCAACAAGCAAGAAATAATTGTGAGCAAGATGGTGGCTAAGGGCAAGCGCAAGCCCTGTGTTTTTTTCAGAGCCAAAAAAATAAGCAATGCCCCTAGGCCGCCAAGTCCGGCCAAATAGCCTGCCCGGGAAAAGGTTACTGTAAGACCAAAAAGGTTAAGCACGAGTAAGCAAACGGCGAAAATTTGTCCAAATTTCTTTGGCGCGCTCAGAATAAGGTATAGCGATACCACAGCAGATATTGCCAGGAAAGCTGAAAGCAGGTTGGGGTGGGGAAAAGTCCCGTAACTGCGAATATATACTGTTCCACTTGAAACAATTTTTGCCACCCCGGAAATATTAGGCCCAATCAGATTTTCGCCCAACCATTTTAAACCAACAGATCTTTGCAGCCAGAATTGGACCAATCCCAAGATTGACTCAAACGCGCCGAAGCTGGCAAAAAGCCAAGCAAGCTGTTGTTTATTGGAAATCTTTCCAAGCATCACAACCGTTGTTCCATATGCAACAAGCAACTCCGCATATTTAAAGAAAAAATATAGGTTCAGAGATTTATAACCTCTGAAATGGATAATTATGCCTAAAATAAGCCAAAAAACTAGTGTACTAGGCTTTCTCACCACGTGGTAGAAAGACTTAAGCTCTCCACCACGTGGTAGAAATAAGCAACACCACGTGGTGAGAAGTAGTAAATCGCTTAAATATAAGGAAAATGAAGTAAAATCTGAGTATGCTCCGGTTTGATATGCTGAGTTTGAGAAAAACACATGCCTTAGGGGCAAGAACATACTAATTATGAATAAAAAATAGCTTATTTTAGCGGTTTTTTGAAAAGTTTCCCGTGAAAACATAGATACTATTTACAAAATAATTAATTTATGGTATAATATATTGTGTTATAAAGAAATTCGCCTAATCCATAGGCATTTTATCAC
The DNA here is from genome assembly GCA_023473845.1 of Patescibacteria group bacterium. Lineage (GTDB taxonomy): Bacteria > Patescibacteriota > Doudnabacteria > UBA920 > UBA920 > JAMDEL01. The sequence goes on along the minus strand of JAMCYA010000058.1, from coordinate 9,831 downwards.
GCTCTGGCTTTATGATATAATTTTCGGGTCTAACGCCTTCGTAGCTCAATGGATAGAGCAAATCCGTCCTAAGGATGAGATGTAGGTTCGATTCCTACCGAGGGCACCAAAATTAAACCAAAAAACCATGATTGAGCCAGAACTTAAGACCCAATTAGAAAAAATTGACAACCATTTGGTTGGCATTTTCCATAAGACCGAGAGTCTGTGGCGGGCATTTGTCCGCGGCATGCTGCAAGGGATTGGGAGCATTATAGGAATCGCGTTGGCAATTTTGGTAATCGGCTGGATTCTGAATGTTTTAGGCATAATTCCCGGAATTAGAGAACAGGCTCAGGAGTGGCAAAGTTTGTGGAAACAAACACTTGAACAAGTTCAAAAAGTCAGGTAAAATTAGGCGTACCTACTCAGGGCCATTAGCTCATTTGGTAGAGCGCTTCCATGGCATGGAAGAGGCGACCGGTTCAAATCCGGTATGGTCCACCATCACAAAACCCGCGTTAAGCGCGGGTTTTGTGCATCTATATTGTATAATAGATATAACAAGATTAAATTCAAAAAAATGGCAGAGTATAACCAGGAACAAGCCGACGCCAGGCACCGCGAAAGGCGCGACCGGCTACAGTCCATGAGAAACGAACTGAGTGATATTTTGAATGATTATTACGAAAGGTTTCCCGAAGGCCCGGAAGGAGAACGGGATTTGGAATACCGCATCGAGGAAAAGTTAAGGGCGGTAGAGCGTGATATAGACAGCTTTGTGAGGGAGTTTAAGAATCTGCCGAATGAATAACCGGCAAAAGCGGCGGCTTTCAATATTGCCAAAAACCCAATAAATCTTTATAATTAGGGCTGTTTCGGGATGTAGTATACCGGTAGTACGCGCGCTTCGGGTGCGTGAAGACAGGGTTCGATTCCCTGCATCCCGACCATGATTGAACCCCGGCAAAACCGGGGTTTTGTCTTAGATTGACTAGTGTTATGATTTGAATATGGACCAGCAGATAATTATAGGTAGCCACCTTATTAGTTTTAAGAGCCTTAATTTGCAGGCAGGCAGGACTGCGATAGTTTTTTTGCATGGCTGGGGCAGCAGCAAAGAAGCTTGGCAGGGGATTGAGGCGCAATTGAAAACTACGGACCAAGCCATTCTTGCTTTGGATTTGCCCGGTTTTGGCGCATCCCCTTTGTCCAAACAGGATTTGTCCATTGCGGATTATGCAGCCATTGTGGCCGGGTTTGTAAAGAAGCAGGGTTTGGCCAAAGTTAATATGGTGGGGCATTCTTTTGGCGGCAGGATCGGTATAAAGTTGGCTGCCCAATATCCCGAGCTGGTTGCAAAATTGGTTTTGGTGGACAGCGCGGGCTTTGCTATGAACAGCGCTAAAAAAAGCGGATACGGCTTTGCCGCCAGGCTGGTAAGGCCGTTTTTCAAGCCTGCCTCTATGCAGGGTTTAAGAAAGTGGGTGTATAAACTTATTGGCGCAGGAGACTATTTGGCCACTCCGGCTTTACAAAAAACTTTTATAAAAGCGGTAGGTGAAGATTTAGCTGAGGACATGAAAAAAATCGCGTGCCCTACGCTTATCGTTTTTGGCGACAAAGACACGGATACGCCCCTGGGGTTTGCCGAGCGCATGCATAAGCTGATTGCCGGCTCCGAGTTGCGCGTTTTGGCCGGTGCGGGGCATTACAGTTTTTTGGACAAGCCCGAGGAATTTGCCTTACTTTTAAAAGAATTTATTAGTTAATGAAATTTTTTACCACTTTACCCAAATATCAGCTGTATTTGCTGCAGCTGGAAAATTACGAACTGGCCAGGTTCTGGAAATTGCTTTTTAAAAAAGGTTTTTTGCCCCAACCCCAGCAACGAAAAAACCTGGTCTGGACAGGGAAGGCCACGGCAATTTTTGTCCTGGCAGAGCTGCTTAATGTGCTAATGGGCATCTTGTTTTTTTTGTTCTTCAGGGCCGGTCTGGGAAGTTTCTATGCCGCCGGTTTGGGCGTGCTGTTTTTTTTGGTTTTAAAAAGCCTGCCATTTTATGCCTACAGTCTGGCCGTAATAATCTTGTGGCCGTTGGACTACTTGCTGAAACAAATTTTGGTTTTCAGGGCGCGCCATAAGATTAACGCCATGCCGGCGCTGAAAGTTATCGGCATTGCGGGCAGCTACGGCAAGACTACCATGAAGGAAATTCTGTCCGGGGTTTTAAGCACAAAACTGAAAGTGGCGGCCACGCCGGAGAGCGTAAACACGCCCGTGGGCATTGCCCGATGGATGCTGAAAAACATAAATCCTTCGGTTGAGGTGGCTGTTGTGGAGATGGGTGAGCACTATAGAGGCGATGTGGAAGAAGTGTGCGCCATTGCCAAACCCGACATTGCTGTGGTCACTGGCATTAACGAGGCGCATTTGGAAAGAATGAAAAGTCCGGAGAGTGTGGTTGACACGATTTTTGAAATTGTTTCCTCTTCCAAGCCAGGCGCTTTGGTGGTGCTGAATGCAGACGACGAGAATGTGGCAGGGAATTTTAAGCAATATGTCTGGCCGGACCACAGGGTTGAAAGATACAAGACGGAAGATTTAAGGGGGAGCAGTTTTAATCCACAAACTTTGCAGTGGGAAGCGGAGATGGAAAATTTCGGACAGATAAAAATTAATCTGCTCGGGAGCTATGCTTTGGGCGATGTAAGTGCAGCCATAAAGATTGCCAAAAGTTTGGGGATAAGTAATGAAGAGATTAAAAAAGGCGTGGAAAAAATTCAGCCAGTGGAACACCGGTTGCAGCCCATTAAATCCACGGGCGATATTTTGGTCATCGACGATGCCTATAATGGCAACTCCGCCGGCGTTGCCGAAGCTGTGAAAGTTTTGTCACGTTTCCAGAACCGTAGGAAAATTTACATTACGCCTGGCCTGGTGGAGACCGGAAAGGCGGCCGGAGAAGTGCATAAAAAAATCGGTCAAGATTTGGCAAGCGTGGCGGATTTGGTTATCCTAATTAAAAATAGCGTGACGCCGTTTATTGCAGAAGGCCTTAAGGCGGCCGGGTACACGCCGGAAAAAATTGTTTGGTTTGATACGGCCCCTGCTGCGCACGAGAATTTGAAAAATATTTTAAAACCCGGAGATGTGGTTCTTTTCCAGAACGACTGGGGCGACCAGTATTTGTAAAATTAAACCTATAGAATTTATGGCAGAAACAAAAAAAACCATCGGCGTATTTTTCGGTTCCGGCAGCCCGGAACATGATGTATCCATCATTACCGCGCAGTTAATTATCTCCGGGCTTAAGGGTTTGGGTTATCCAGTGGTGCCCGTTTACATTACCAAGAAAGGCCAGTGGCTCTTGGGTGAGGATTTGGGCAATTTAAAGATGTTCACCGATCCGAATAAGAAAGTGGAAGAGGTTAAAAATTTTGCCCACTATTTTTTGGACATGGAAGAGTCGTCCGGCAAAATGGTCTTTAAGAAAAAAGGTTTGGCCGGCAAAACCGTTACTATAGATTTGGCTTTCCCCGCGCTTCACGGTTCGTTTGGCGAAGACGGAACCATCCAGGGGATGTTTGAAATGCTGGGTGTGCCCTATGTGGGGTGCAATGTGCCGGCTTCGGCCGTAGCTATGGACAAGGCTCTGACCAAGCAGGTCATGCAGGCGAGCCAGATACCCACCACCAAGTTTGTGGTCTTTACCAAAACCGATTGGGAAGGGGATAAACAGGGCGTGCTGACAAAGGTGAAAACCAATTTGGCCTGGCCTGTGTTTGTTAAGCCCGTGCACTTGGGTTCATCCATTGGCATTGGCAAAGCCAAAGACGCAAAGGCTTTGGAGGAAAAAATTGAAGTGGCTTTGTTCTATGACCACAAGGTTTTGGTGGAAGAAGGGGTAAAAGAGGTGATGGACGTGACTTGCTGCTTGATTGGCAACGAAAATTTACGGACCTCGGCGCTCCAGGAATCGGTTTACAGTGCCGACCTGTTTGATTTTGAAGAAAAATATCTGAAAGACGGCGGAGCGCAGACCGGCCAAGCGCAAAACAGCCTGGTGATTCCGGCGCGCCTGGATGAAACAACCACGAAACAGATTCAGGAAACGGCCAAACAGGTGTACCGGGCTTTGGGCTGCAGCGGCATTGCGCGCGTGGATTTTCTTTTCGACAAACAATCCAAAATGTTTTACGCCAACGAAGTCAATCCTTTGCCCGGCACTTTGTACCACCATCTGTGGAAAGCCTCGGGCTTGGAGTTGCCGGAACTGCTTACAAAATTAGTTAAGCTAGCTGAAGAGCATTACCAAAAACAGCGCGAAGTGAACTACACTTTTGAATCTTCTTTGTTAAAGAGCTTGAATTCGACCAAACTCAATTCGCAAAAATTGAAATAGCGTTCCATAACTAATTTGGGCCTGGATGAAATAAACACGGTGAAACGCTCGGCGGGTCTGCCGTGTTTTATATAGAACATGAATTTAAATTTTGAAAAGACAAAACTAAAAAATGGTATTTGCTACGTTATTGGCTGCGACGAAGTCGGCCGGGGCAGTTTGGCCGGACCGGTGGTTGCTTGCGCGGTCGCGCTGGACTTAAATTGTAAGAGCAAGGGTTTGGAAGAGGTTAAGGACAGCAAGCGGCTGCTGCCTGCCAAAAGACGCGAGTTAAGCGTGCTTATTAAAGAAAAAGTTTTCGCTTGGGCCGTGGCGGAAGCGCAACCGGCAACAATCGATAAGATAAATATCCATCACGCAACTTTGCTGGCCATGAGGAGGGCTGTGGAAAAAATTTTGCAGGCTGTTCCATCCGAAACATGCTTGGTCTGCGTGGATGGAAAATTTCTTATTCAAAAGGTTGCTACAAAGCAGCAAGCTATTGTGGGAGGCGATAATAAAATTTTTTCCATTGCCGCTGCTTCTATACTTGCCAAGGTGCACCGCGACCAGTTAATGCAAAAATTGGACCAGACATACCCAGAATACGGCTTCGCCAAACACAAAGGCTATGGAACGTTGCATCATAGGCGGGCGATTAAAAAATTCGGCATGAGTCCCGTGCACCGGCAGACTTTTTGTAGTCATTTGGTCTAGGTGCAGTTTTAAGAAACGTTTCATCGGCCGCTTTATTAAAAGCGGTTTTTTGATTATAATTCACTCAGCCACTTTTTGGAGAGGTCGCATAGTGGTCTAGTGCGCTGGTCTCGAAAACCGGTAACCCCGCAAGGGGTTCGAGGGTTCGAATCCCTCCCTCTCCGCCAGATGTCCGTATTCGAACCGAATAGGAGTATGAGTAGAAGGTCGAAATTATTATTAATAAACTATTAATTTAAAACTATATGCCTCTGCTTATATTAAAAATATTACTGACACTATTTGCTATCCAAGCCTTAGTCAAGTTTTTTGTGTTTTTCTTTATGGGCTACGACGAACGAAGAAAGCAACTGGAAAAATCTTACGGCGATAAGACAAGTGCGACAAAGGTTTTTGATAATGTCATTTTGGTGATTTTATTGGTTCTCGTAGTTCTCCTATTCGTATCGAAAAGCATGCAATACATCAGTTTTATTGCTGGCCTTTATATTGGCGCAACGCTTATTCAAGTATACTTCCATCGCTTTACTACTCCCTTGCCACCAGAAAAATCTCCCAACCCTCCAGTGTCACCGATAAAGTTAATGTCATATGCTATCCAGGCGAATCCGGAAAAACCGTGGAAAGAAATTGTTTTTTTGGCCCTGCTCTTCGGATGGGGACTTTACATGTTCGCTACGCAAGGATTCGGGTTGTTTCAATAGATTTTTTGCGCGAAGGTCGGAATGTCAAACCAGACGGAATTCTGTTTATATTATAATAGTTGTCTTAATTTGCGAACGGTCCGGTCGGTATTCCTGATAATAAGCCGCTCGTCCGGTTCTAACTTCGGGACATCGTCACCGCCAGTAATGTTTGCAAAAATTTAATAAGATGGTTCTTATGAAATTTTGTTTGGTGCTACAATCGAATAAACCGGAGCACGCATGGAACGCCTTCCGTTTGGGAATTGTTGCGCTTAAAGGCAGCCATCAGGTGGAGATTTTTTTAATGAACGAGGGGTCTGAGCTTGAGACTATTCCCGACAGCAAAGATTTTGATATTTCAGCGAAAGTATCGGAGTTTAAGGAGTTGAAGGGTGAAATTCACGCGTGCGGCAGCTGTCTCAAGGTGCGGGGCAAAAATGAGAGTAATGTTTGTCCAGTTTCCACAATGTCCGATTTGTTGAAAATGGTTGAGAGTTCAGATAAGGTTTTAGTTTTTTGATAATCTGAAAAAGTTTGTCTTAGTATTAGGCTGGAATGAACCTACCAGTTAACAAAGTTTTAATGCATTATTTTTATATTCTGAAATGCCGGGACCAGAGCCTGTATAGCGGCGTGGCCAAGGACTTGGAGAAAAGAGAAGCAGTTCACAATTCCGGCAAGGGCTCCAAGTACGTTTGGGCGCACGGGGGTGGAAAAATAGTTTATTCGGAAAAATTCAGGACAATCGGTAAAGCCCTAAAAAGGGAAGCGGAAGTGAAGAAATTTTCTAGGCAGGAAAAATTGGTTTTAGTAAAACTGGCTAAACAAAAGAAATAATTTTATGGACTTCAAATTTACGGACCAAGCTTTTGAGAACGAATACCCCAAACTGGTCAGGGATAATATCCCGGCGCTTTATAAAGAGCGGACAGGTAAGGACGCGAAAATTGAAGTAATTAAGGAAGACGGAGAGTTCCTGAGATTCTTGCTCAAAAAGATGGTGGAAGAAGCCAGGGAATTGGAGTACTCTATAAAAGCGGGCAACACGCAGGAGGAATTGGCAGACATCTTTGAAATTATTGCCGCAATTCTGGACCTAAAAGGCTGGAGTCTTGAAGGTGTTGCAAGGGTCCAAAAAGACAAGCGGGCCAGGAATGGCGGGTTCGAAAAGCGGATAGTCATGTTGGAAAAATAACAAGTAACCTCTTAAAGCAATATGCAAAACAAAACCATTTTAATCAGCGGGGGAGTTACGGGCATTGGCGCGGCCACGGCTTTGGAATTTTTGGAAGCCGATTGGCAGGTTTCTGTTTTTAGCAACATGAAGGAAAATAACGAAGAATTTTTGAGACTCGTTAAGTCACAGGGTCTGGCGGCGGGTCTTTTAGTTTTGGATGCCGATATCACACGGGAAAAGGATTTAAAAAAAGTTGTGGCGGAGACTAAAAAGAAGTTTAAAACCATTGATGTTTTGTTTAACAACGCCGGCATGGGCTATTTTACGGAAGCCGACAAGGTGGATGTAAAAAAGTTTGACCAGATGATGGAAGTCAATGTTATTGGCATGGCGGATTTAACCAAGCAAACCATCCCCATAATGAAAAAGCAAAAGCACGGCCAGATAATCAACAACTCTTCCATTGCCGGCAAAGTCGGGCATGCTAAGAGTGAATTTTACGCGGCCACCAAATCCGCGGTCATGCGCTACTCGGAGGGCCTAAGGGCGGAGCTGCAAAGGTTCGGCATCAAAGTGGCGGTAATTTATACCAGCACGGTGAAAACCGGCTTTTGGACCAAGAAAGAATACAGCCGCCGCAAGAAAGAAAACTGGAAAGGCAAAGACCCGGTTTTTCTGACTACCCAGGATTTGGCACGCACAGTGCAGTTTATTGTGGACCAGCCGGACCACAGCGCAGTCGAAGAGATTACTATTATGCCGTTCGGCCAATGATATGAAAAAATATTTTGGCCAAGAAACCCAAAAAGCTTTGCGCAATTTTCCATTTTCCACGCACCCCGTGAAAATGGAATTTATTTTGGCCATAGTGCAAATCAAAAAAGCCGCCGCCGCCGCAAATTTTAAGGCTGGCAACTTTAAGCGGCCGGTAAGCAACGCAATTATTAAAGCCTGCGATGAGGTTTTAGCCGGCAGGATAAAAGGTCAGTTCCCGCTGTCTTCGTTCCAGGGCGGCGCCGGCACGGCCATTAATATGAACGTGAATGAAGTGCTGGCTGCGCGGGCGACGGAAATCTTGGGCACCAAGACTTCGGTGCACCCCAATGACCACGTAAATTGTAGCCAGTCCACCAACGATGTTAACCCTTCGGCCATAAAAGTGGCAGCGCGCGGTTTGCTTTTGGAACTGGACGCAGCCCTGGCCGGGCTCATAAAAACTTTTGAAACCAAAGCTGCAACATTTTCCGGAACCGTCAAGCTGGGCCGGACACACTTACAGGATGCAGTGCCAACGACTTTGGGGGCGGAGTTTGGGGCGTATGCGGAAAATTTGAAGGGCCACAAAAAAACCCTGCAAGTTGTCCGCGGCTGTTCAGAAACTTTGAATTTGGGCGGCACCGCCATTGGCAATTCAGTCAACGCCAGCCCCAAGTATGTGAAAGAAGTTTTTGCGGAATTAAACAGGGCAACCAAAAGCCGGTTTGTGCCCGCGAGAAATTTTATGGCCAAGACCGGATCGCACACGGACTTTGTGGCAATCTCGCAGGCGGTCACGGCACTGTGCGTGGAGCTGTCTAAAATTGCCAACGATTTTAAACTTCTGGCTTCGGGCCCGCGCGGAGGCCTTGGGGAGCTGGTGTTGCCTGAATTGCAAAAAGGTTCATCCATTATGCCGGGCAAAATAAATCCGGTTCTGCCGGAAACCTTGAACCAGCTGTACTTTTTGGTTTCCGGCAATAACTTGACGATAGAAAAAGCGGCCGAGGCCTCGCAGCTGGAACTGGGCGTAATGCTTCCCGTGATCGCCGACCGTTTATTGGAATCCGTTAAGCTGGCGGCTGAAAGCGTGAGGCAGTTCGACAGGCTGTGTGCAGCCAAGGTTAAGGCGGATGCCAGGAAATGCCGCGAACACTTGGAAAATTCAACTGCTTTTGCAACCTTCCTTACCCCAAAGTATGGGTATGACCGCATTAGCCAGCTGGTGAAAGCGGCGGTCAAAAATCGCACCTCGTTTAAACAGGAGGTGCTGTCCAGCGGCCTGATGAAACCGGCCGAATGGCAAGCTTTCGTGCAGAGCGTAACCAAAAAGATAAAATGAAGTATGTTGATTTAACCCAGGTGCTCCGGGCAGGCATGCCGGTGTTTCCCGGCGACCCGCCTGTGGAACTCAAAACAGCAACAACTTCCCCCCAGGTGACGGAAGTTGTTTTTGGCACGCACAGCGGGACCCATTTGGACGCGCCCAGCCATTTTTTTTCAGGCGGCAAAAAGTTGTCAGACTTTGGCGTTGAGAGTTTTATGGGAAAAGGAGTTCTTTTGGACGCTCGCGGCGAAAAAAATATTGGCAAAGAAATTTTACAAGGCGCACAAATTAACGCAGGTGATATTGTGCTGCTGTGTACCGGCTGGCAAGAAAAATACGGGTCTGGTGAATACTTTGAAGACCATCCCTTGGTTTCCGACGAGCTGGCAAAAGAACTCGTTCGCCTTCAGATTAAAATGCTGGGAATGGATACCCCAAGCCCAGATAAAGAGCCGTTCTTGGTCCACGAGGCCTTGCTCCAAAAAGAAATTTTAATTTTGGAAAATCTGCGCAAGCTAGAAGGGCTGCTAACGGCTAAAAATTTTGAAATTATTGCCTTACCTTTAAAGCTGGAAGCGGACGGCGCCCCAACCAGGGTGGTGGCAAAAATTTATGAATAAATTCGGTGTGGTGTTTATTATATTTTTCGGTGAGGCACTGATGATTCTGGCCGAAATGTGGGGCGCCAGGCAGTACCAGCCGAGCGAATTTTGGAATGTTTTTTTGAAAATGCTGGTAGTTATGGGGGCGGGCGGGGCTTTGCTGGTGGCGGGGTATGTGCTGGGCTATTCCAGTTTTAAGAAT
>JAMCYA010000015.1 GCA_023473845.1 Patescibacteria group bacterium | reverse complement strand
ACAAAAATTTTAAAGTCATGCTTGGCCAAATATCTCAGCAGGTATTTGATGGACAAAAAACCGAACACGGCAGCGGAAGCAAAACCCACCACCAGGTCCTGGGTTGTGACTCCGCTGTGAAAATCTTTCAGTTTCAGCAATCCCGCGCCAAAAATAATCGGGATAGACATAAGGAAGGAAAACCGGGCTGCGTCCTCGCGTTTAAAACCCAAAGACAAGCCCATGGCAATAGTGCTGCCGCTGCGGGAAACTCCGGGAATTACCGCCAAGGCCTGCGAAAAACCAATCCACACCGCATCCAGCCATTTAATCCGGTCCAAATTTTTTATCTTGTTGCCGAACTTATCCACGGCCAGCAGCACCAACCCGAAAACCGACATGGTAACTGCAATCAGCAACGGATTGCGGAAAGCTCTTTCCGCCTGTTTTTCCAAAAGATAGCCAATAATCGCCCCTGGAACGGAAGCTACCACAATCAGCCAGGCTAATTTTTGATAAATATTGCTCTGCAAATCACGCGTGGACTTGAAAAGCGAGTGCCAAAAACCTTTGACCAGCAAAACAATGTCTGCCCTGAAATACACCACCACGGCCAAGAGAGTCCCCCAGTGCAGCGCGACATCAAAACCCAAGCCCGGATCATCCCACTTAAACAGCCAGGGGGCAATAATTAAATGAGCGGAGGAAGAAATCGGCAGGAACTCTCCCAAGCCCTGCACCATACCCAGAACAAACGGGTGGATGATGTTGTGTAGCATTACTTAATAAAATAATAATAAATACTTAGGCCTAAAACTGCACTCGGCCAGGATAATATTATACCAGCCAGCACATCCAATGGGTAGTGGACGCCGGCCACGATTCTGGATAAGCCCACCACCAGGCCGCTTAAGGCAACAAACCAGCCCAAGCCCGGTTCAAAATGTGCCAGCACAATCCCCATAGCCATAATGCTGATTGTGTGCCCTGAAGGAAAAGATGCCTCTGAATATTTTTTAATCAGCTGCTTTACGCGGTGCGCAAGAAAGGGCCGCTTGCGCCGGTAAAACAGCCGGATTAATTCGGTTACAATGCCGCGGGCGGCAAACAGAGCGGCCAGCTGGCTAAAAACTAAGTGCCGGAAACTCAGCGGCCCCCTGTTGAACTGGAGGTAAAGCAGCACGCCCACAGGCATCAGCACCGTGTAATAACGGGCGAAAAATACAACCAGATGGTCGAACTTTTTATTTTTACCCGCGAGCCCGTTAAATGCTTCGAATACCTTTAAGTCCCATTCCGCCAATCCCATCATGCTTCCACCCCCGGCACGGGAAACCTTAAGGAAAATTCCCTGACCCGATTTTTTATTTCCTCCGTTTTTGCTTCGTCATTTTTATACAGCAAGGCACTGTCGATTATTTCAGCCACGGCCTTCATATCCCCCTCCTTGGCACCGCGCGTGGTCAGCGCAGGAGTGCCCAAACGGATACCCGAAGGGTCGAGCGGTTTTCGCGGATCATAAGGGATCATATTTTTATTTATCGAAACCCCGACTTTTTCCAAAGCCTTTTCCGCCTCCTTGCCCGTTACCTGTTTGCTGCCGAACACGTCCACCAGCATCAGGTGGTTGTCCGTGCCGCCAGACACAATCCGGTAACCCCGCTGGGAAAGCGCTCCGGCCAAAGCTTTGGCATTTACAATCACCTGTTTAGCGTACTCCTGGAATTCGGGTTTTAAAGCTTCGCCGTAAGCCACGGCTTTAGCCGCATTAATGTGGTCATGGGGGCCGCCCTGCACGCCGGGAAAAACCGCCTTGTCGATAGCCGAAGCAAATTGATCCTTACACATAATCATGGCACCGCGAGGCCCGCGCAGCGTTTTATGAGTGGTGGTCGACACCACGTCGCAAAAAGGCACGGGATTTTCCAACTGCTTACCGGCCACCAACCCTGCAATATGGGCAATGTCTGCAAACAGAAAGGCTCCCACCTTATCGGCAATTTCCCTGAATCGCCGCCAGTCCATATCCCTGGAATAGGCGGAAAAGCCCGCCAGAATCATTTTCGGCTTTTCCCGCAAGGCAATAGCCTCCACTTCATCCATGTCAATAATCTCCGTATCTTTTTTTACAAAATACGGGATGATAGTATAGAGTTTGCCGGAAAAATTCAACGGATGGCCGTGACTCAAATGTCCGCCCTGGTCCAGGGAAAAGCCCAGCACTTTATCCCCGGGGTTTAGTAGCCCCATATACACGGCCAAGTTGGCCGGCGAACCGGACAATGGCTGGACATTTACGTGTTCAGCGCCGAACAGCTCTTTGGCCCGCTCAATGGCTAGGCTTTCAGCCTGATCGATAATTTCATTGCCGCCATAATACCTTTTGCCGGGATAGCCTTCGGAATATTTATTGGTTAAAATCGAGCCCATGGCCTCCAGGACCGCGGGGCTGACATAATTCTCGCTGGCAATCAGTTCTATGCCTTCTTTCTGCCTTTGTTCTTCCAGCTTGATGATTTCGTAAACCCGGGGGTCAAACTTTTGCAAATTTGTGTAATTCATAAAGGATCCTTGGTGGTTAGTGGTAAAATCACAAAACGGCCCAGGCTCTACCGGTTCAGACTCTTATACTTAATTTGGAAAGAATATTTGTTCATGGCAAAAATTAATTTAAGAGTTTCAAATTTTCTTTCATAATCACCCCCAAAGGCAAGGCCGGCATCTCATTTAAAAAGTACCAGCCTAACTCGGAACATTTTTCCGGTTCCAAAATTCTTGGTTCGCCCATAACTATTTCACATTCAAAAATGGTGGAAACCCAATGCTGGCCCTCCTTGGGCATAATGTGGTCGGCGCAGCCGTATTGCCTCAGCACCCGAACCTCTATTCCCAGCTCCTCTTTTACCTCCCTAATAACCGCACTGGCCATGGTCTCCCCGAACTCCACCGTGCCCCCCGGGATTATCCACGTCCCCTGTTCGTTTTTAGCTTTTGGCCCGCGCTTCATCAGCAGGACCTTGCCTTCCGGGTTGCGAATTACCGCGCCGCAGCCCACGCCAATAAAATCGATTCCGGGTTTCATCTCTTAAAAATTTATTTCAAAAATATTGTTGGGCTGGGCGGCAAAGTCGGAATAACGCAGCCACACAGGCCTCACTTTAAAAAACCGCGCTTCGGGCATAGCCGCAAACTTCTTTTCCACCGGATTCTTCTGGACATGCCTTTTCAAATATTTTGCGAAGGCTTTAACCGACAATTCCTCCGCCACACCCTCGTACTGTAAAGTAATCTTTTCCTCTCCTCCGACCACAAATGCCACGCGCGAATTTTTCCGCAAATTTTTATACTTCCGGTAAAAGGCCAGCGTGGTGAACACCACCTCCAGCTCAGCCGTCTCGGAAAAATCTATGGCTGCCGCTTCCGGCTGGCTTCCTCCAAGAGTGGCGATAACCCCCATGTGGTGCTGTTTCAAAAAACGTAAAACTTTTCTTTTCTTTTCCGCAATTTCCATAGCAATTAAAGGACTAAATAAACATGTATAGCAAACTAAAAATACCGGCTAATATAAATAATGACACAAAACCCACGCTTAGGCTAATGGTGCTAAAAACGCTGAACAGGGCCATTCCCAGGATGCAAGCGGTTAACTTTCCCACAGCCAGGCTCTGTTCAAAAAACACCGCATACGGCACCACGTGAGTATTCTCCGCCCGAATGTAAGTAACGGTGGAAATGGGGATAAAACACATTTCCTTGCTGGTCCGGGACAGGGTGTCTATGGCCAGGGCATTCCAGACATTGGTAACAATTAAGCGCGCAAACCATACTAAGGAGGTCAAAAATGCCCCGAGTTTTATCAGCAGCCTTTTTGTATACTGGTCCGTCATTTTCCCCACGATGACGGCCAGTACTGCCGCGGCAAAACTGGAAATGGTGGCCAAAAGTCCGGTGTTCTCATAATTTTTCACCACGATAAAAATAAAAATCGGCCAGATGGTCAGCACCAACAGCTCCTCGCCAAAACCTAAATAACCCAAAAACTTTTTGCGACGTGGTGTCGACCACCACTCATAAAACGCTGCGCGGGCCTCGCGGTGCCATGATTATGTGTAAGGATCAATTTGCTTCGGCTATCGACAA
>JAMCYA010000009.1:6189-20134 GCA_023473845.1 Patescibacteria group bacterium | reverse complement strand
TATTGGGGGTGAGGGAGATGGTGGGGGCGGGAGGAGGTCCAACTGTCAGATTGGTATTGGACAAAGAACAGCTGGTTGCGCCATTGGGTGCGGTCCACCCAAAACCCGTAATGCCGGCTGTACCCGCGGAAACGCCTCTAACGGAACTGCCCGAAACCGAAGCAATGCTGGAATTGCTGCTGTTGTATGAGCCACCTGACCAGCCGCTGGGTGCGGAAGCCGTGACTGACTGGCCGGCAGAAATTGAAGTGGCGCTTAAAGTTACTGCGCCTGCGGGACAGACGGCGGCAGCGCAGGAAACATTGGTGCCCACGGCATTACTATAAGCACCGGTAGCCGTGTCGCGGGTATGCACCCACCAGGAATACGTGTGGCCTGGAACAGTAGCAAAAGTGTAGCTGGTCGCGACTAAATCATCAACACAAATATCCGTGAGCGTACAATTATGCCAGCCATTGGCCAAATCGTAAGCCCGGAAATAATGGTGGGTATAACCGGGGGCCGGAGTCCAGGAAGCGGTCAGGCTGCCGCCTGGAGCCGGACAGCTGCCCACCGGGTTGGTGGGCGGGGGCGGAATATTAATAACCACGAAATCGGAACCGGTCTGGCCGCCGTTAATGCACGTTAAAGTATAAGTCACGGAAGAAGTAATGGCCGGAGTGGTTTGGCTGCCGTTAGCCCCCGTCCAACCCCCTGGGGAAACCGTACAGCTGGCCGCGTTAGTCGAGGTCCAGGTAATGTTGGCTGTCTGGTTATAGGAAATCGTAATCGGACCGTCTGAACCGTTGGCTTTAATGTCTGCAATGGGCGGGTTACTAACTGTCACCTGCCGGTCAATAAAGGCGGTTTTAGGCGAGGTGTCGCTGTCCGTGGCCAGCATGCGGATGGTATGCGTACCATTAGCCACGGAAGCGCTGTTCCAGGTAAACTGATAGCCTACGTTGGGGCAGCCCACGCGGCCCGGATACGCTGCGCACACATCCGATCGGTTGTAGGCCGTGGCATTGCCGGCAAAAGCTCCGTCAATATAAACTTTGACACTTGAGATAGCGGTTTCCACTTGGGTGGTATTGTCCATGGCCCACCCGGCAATCTGCACGTTGCCGGAAACCGTGGCGTTGGCTGCAGGCAAATCAATATTCACCGAAGGCGGCAGGCTGGAAGAACCGACGACATAGCTGTAAATTGCCTGGTTGTTCGACTCATTAGTTTCCGTAACGTAATTAAATGAGTCCACGTAAGCCCGGGCCGTATAGCTGCCCAAGGTCGCTTTAGTCCAGTGGTTTTGGTTGCTGCCATCGTTGGTCCAGTACGCGCTGTTAGTGGTAATGGAATAGGTCTTAAAACCCCATGCCGGGATACTGCCGGTTTCCTTGGCCCAAACTCCGACATCGCTGCCCGTGCCAGGGGTTACCACGCCGGGCGCGTTGGAATAGAGGCTGATGTAAAAGAAACCCTGGCTGGAAACAGCCGGATTGGGGCTGTTATTGTAAATCGTGACCGCCGGATAAATATTTTCCCCCGGGGCAAAGGTATTTTTGGCATTACCCGAAGCATCGGTCAGATAAAAATTAGAGACAGTCAAGTCGCTAGGTCCCCCGCCAGCCGGTTGAACGCTTACGGAACAATAAGCTGTCTGGGTACCGCTGTACACAGCCACAGAATAGGCGCCCTGCGAAGGATAGGCCGTGGAAAACATCCAATTATAGCCTACGCTGGGGTTGCCCCCGGAAGCAACCCAGAAGTAGCTGCCTGTGCCCCCTGTAGCGGCAAAGTTAGCATACTGGCCAGCCGTTACATTCTGTATGGCAGGCGCACAGCTCAAGGTCGCCACGCTGCAGGTGTTGTTACAGTTGGATGTAGTGTAAGAACCGCTGATGTCGTCGCGGATGCAGGAGCTGCCGCTGCAGCGGTATTTGGGAGTAACCACGCTGCAGGTGTTGTTACAGTTGGATGTAGTGTAAGAACCGCTGATGTCGTCGCGGATGCAGGAGCTGCCGCTGCAGCGGTACAAGGGGGTGGAGGCGCCCACATTAACCGTGGTCGAGCACGAACCGGTAGTCGAACCGTTGGTGCAAGATAAAGAATACGTGGTTGAAGAATAAATGGTGCCGTAGCTCTGGGTGCCGCTGGTGGCCTTAGCCCCTGACCAGCCGCCGCTGGCGGTGCAAGACGTGGCATTAGAAGAGCTCCAGGTTAGGTTGCCAGTGGCCGACCCCGTACCAGAGCTGGGCGAAGCACTGATTGTACAAGTCGGGGAAGTGGTCACGCAGCCCGTATTGCCCACATTAGTTTCGGCCATAACCGCGCCCGTGCCGGCGTTAATCAGCTGGAAGCGCATGTTGTTGGTGACCCAGGCACCCGTAGTGTAATCCCGGCCAGTTGCAGTGGTCACCGGCTCATTCATACTCGTCATGATGTTGGTACTACCCAAAGCATCAATCAATTTAATGTAAAAATTGTTGGCTGTGGAAACTGCGTGGATATTATAAGTGGCGTTACTGCCCGTGCAGCTCAGTTTGCTGGCAGAAATCGACTGCGTGCCGCTGCTGGAGCAGGCCGAGGTGTTGAAAGTACAGTTGGAATTGCAGGACAAGGTACCGCTGACATAACCCTGGCTGGAGCAGGTCTGGCCGTTTAGGTTGGAACCGTCGCACTGCTCGCCCGGATTAATAACCCCGTTACCGCACAATGAAGAGATGTTAACTGAACAGTTGCTGGATTGCCCGGCACTGGTTACCGTGGCGCTGTAGGTGCCTGCCGAGCTGTAAGTCACAGTGCAGCTGGCGCTATTGCCGCAGGAGGTCGAGCTGCTGGGCGTGCTCCAGGAATAGTTGCCGTCGCCTCCTGAAGCTGAAAGGAAAACTCCGCTGCCCGGACTGCCGCTGGCATTGCTCGGGCTGCAAACCGGAGCGGAGGCAACACTCACAGTCACGTCCCGATAAGTGGAACCGCAGGAAAGCCTGTACGTAGTGGTGCTGGTTAACGAACCGCTCGATGACACTCCGGAAGAAGAAGTGCCAGAAGACGGGCTGGCCGAGCCGGAACCGCTTAACGTGGAAATATTCCAGGGAAAGCTGCCGCTTAGCGCAAACCTTAAATTCGTAGAACCGTTATAGCTGACTGTCGGGCTGTCGGCCGTAAAAGAACTGATAGAGCACTGCGGACGGATACCGGTAATAGTCAATGTCGGGCCGGTGGCAAACTGGCCGACGCTATAATTAAGGCCGTTGTAAGTGTAGATAAAAGAATACCTCAAGTCAGTAAAAATCGTAATGTATTCGCCGCCGTTAACAATAACGCTATCGTGGATGGTCAGAGTGTCATTAAGGCTGCCCCAGGACTCATCGCTGCCCGTGGGGGCATACGCGGCGCCCGAAAGGCTGCAGGCAAGAAAGTTGTCGTTTACCCCCGGCGTACATTGCGTGTTATAACCTACGGCATACGAAGGCACGTTGGTGCCGCTTTGCACCGCGGAATAAAGTCCAAAAAAATTAATATTTTTTATTTGGGGGGAAGTCCGGGCCCGGTCGATTTTCAAATGCGCGGAAATGGAATACGCCTGGCTGCCGCCAGAGCCATAAGTATAATTGACATTGGTGGGGGTAATTGTCACGTTATCCAGCGTATAACACACGATATACCCGCCCATGACCGTAGTCAGACATTCGTTTACCGGTGTGGGTACCGTATTTACGGCCTTGGATTTGTCGGGCAGAACCACCAAAAAAGCGGCAACGGCAGATAAGGATAATAGGCCCAGGATAAGTTTTGTGGAAATTTTCATATTCTTGTGCTATGCCTGCACCTGATGATTATTTAATTGTATATTGATAAGAAAAAGTCACCCTGGAGCCTTTGTTGTCCTTGGCGGGTGCAATGGTAACGGTCATGGTCCCCACTTCATTTTTTGCCACTATCACCCCGGAATTCTGGAGCAGCTCGCTGGACTGCAGTTTCCACGGCGCAATTTTAAAATAGTTGGTATATGTGCTCAGCAAGCCGAACAGGGAATTTTCAGAGTTGTAGCCCACGGTAATCACATTCTTACCGTCAGGAAAAGTCACGCTATCAACCTGGTCGGGTTTGTATTGCTCCCTTAAAGCAGCAAGCGGGAAATCGGCTGGAATAACTGGCGGGTTTTGGATACTGGTGCCTGCCGGATACGGATTGGCCGAAGGGGTGGCAGCGCTGTTGAGTTTATTTTTAAGAATTGACTTGTAAGCCCACAGCCCACCAATAACTATGAGTAACAGCAAAACCACGCCCAAAACCAGACCTTTTTTGCCGGAGCGCACAGGGCCTGATGAAGGCACTTGGTCACCGGACTGGATATTAACCGAAATAGGAGTCGGTTGATCCTTTTGTTCGTTCATAAGTTTTAATTTTATTTCTTGTGTGTTGTTAACTATAAACTTATAAGTTAATTATAGCACAATCCCAACAAAATAGAGAAAATGGCAACATTAAGCCATAATCGGGTTTTCAAGTCAAAATAACCCCGGCCTTTTTAAGGCCGGGGTTATTTTCAGACAAGCTTCACTACCGCCATCTCGCGGAATTAATGGTTTTCCCCTGTGTTTTCCGGTGTTTTTTCTGTGCCACCTTCTTTTTTTTATACACCTTACATCCCCTCCCTTCCTATGTATTAAACATCAATAGCCTGGCCGGGCTCCATGGGCAGAAAACGAATGCCAAATTTTTCCAATTCGCTGTGCGGTAGGCGGTGAGCCAGGCCTGGAGTTTTCAAAGCGCCGTCATGCACGGGAAAAGCTGTATGCGGCTTGACCTGTTTGGCGTAATCCACGGCTTCACTAAGCCTCATCCACGGCCCGGCCACAGGCAGAGCCAAAACCTCCACCCGCTGCGCCGGCACATAAAACGCGTCGCCGGGGTAAAATAAATAATTATCAATTAGGTAGCCAGTATTAATTACTTCGGGCACACCGGGGTAAATTGGCGCATGCTTTTCACCCAGGCCCGCCAAACTAACACCAAAAAACTCTGTGGTTTGTCCGTGCTCCAAAACTTCAAATGCTAGCTTTTCTTTTTCCAGAATAGCACCCACGCCCCGGTTGGTATAAATTTTAGCCTGCGGGTTGTTCTGTAAAACCATTTTCAAAGACTCCAAGTGCAAATGGTCGGCATGCTCATGGGTTATCAGCACCGCATCAATGCCAGTTATTGCATTTTGCGCATCGCTGTAAGCCCCGGGGTCAGTTAAAATTGTTCTGCCTTTGCTTTCGAGCAGCAAACAGCAGTGGCCAAGTTTGGTAATTTTCATAAAGCAGGGCTAATTATTTTTTGCTGTACAAACCCACCAGTTCGGCCTGGGTCAGGATGTGCGGCGCCAAGGCTTGCTCCAAAGCCGTCCGGTCCGAAAAAGTAGAAATATCCAGTTTACTGTCCAGGGCGTAAAGTTTAAATACATAGTGGTGGGTGCCGGACGGCGGGCACGGGCCGCCGTATTGCTTCTGGCCGAAATCGGTTACGCCCTGCAAGGCTTCGGCGGGCACCGAATTTTCCGCAATACCCGAGGTTGTGGGATTAATATTCCACACCAGCCAATGTACCCAGTCGCCTTTGGGCGCGTCCGGGTCATGGACCACCAGGGCCAGGCTCTTGGTTTCCGGCGGCACAGCCTTAAATTCCAGCGGCGGATTCACGCCGTCGCCATCACAGGTATATTTCGCAGGAATTTCACCATTGTTGCTGAATGCCAAACTGATAATCTGCATAGAAAATGAAGGCTTACTTGTAGGCAGGGCCGTACTTACTTCAACGCTTGTGCGGGTGTTCGAAAAAAACCTTAGCACAAAAGCAGTGGCAATACAGAGCAGCGCAAAACCAAAATACCAAAAAAGTCTTTTCCGCATAAGTTTACCGCCGCATCAAGCGGCCCCAAAAACCTTCTGCTTCTTTGGGCTTGGGAGGCTCGCGCAACTCTTGTTCTCTTTTTCTGGACAACTCATCCTCTTGCTGGATAAGCTGGCTCAACCTTTGAATGTCCAAACTGGACCGGCCATCCGGCCCGCCATTCTCCATCCAAAATTCAAGATCTGCTTTGTTTTTTCTGACCTCTTCCAGCCTTTCGTCAGTCGTTTTAGGCTTCTCCATTGTGGGCATAGTTTTTAGTTTAATTTTATAACTCACTTAGGCTATACTGCTTAACCACGCGATGCCAATATTTGCCATGCGGGCCGCGGCAAGGCTGCAAAGCCTGCAAAACCGCATAAATCAAGCAAGCTCGCCTTTTAACCACTGATAAAATTGCGGCGTCACCTGCTCAATTTCCCATTGACCGATTAAGGGCACCTTGTCGCTATGCAATTTCTGAATGACTCTGGTAATCTCGGAATATTTGCTCTCCAGAGTTTCCAGGGTTAAAATCGGGCCTTTGGAAATTTCCAGCTTGTCGGCTTTCGGCGGCCAGTAATACACGCTTTTGATTCTGGGGATTAAACCGTAACAGGCACACAGCCTAGCCTTCAGGCAGGCCCGGCCAAGCTTGTCGGCTTCCCTTACCGAGTTGGTATTGACCACGACCCAAATTACTTCCCTCTCCATATTAAAAACGTTTCTTTTTAGTTTTACTATCCCGGCTCACCCACCAAGCGTCGTTCTTGTTGGCAAACCACCAATTATCGGAGTTGGTTTTAATGGCAAGCTTTGCCAGACTTTTGGCCTCGGGCGTCTTGAGTCTTTTGACCGCGGAGGGAATCCAGGTTTTGGCCCGGTTGTTGCCGATATCCCATTCCTCTTTCAGCGACAAAATCCACTCCAGCTGGTCGGCGTCTTTGGCCAACAAGGATTCGTAGGAGTTGCGCGCCCGGTATTCATCCAAGATTTGCCAAATTGTTTTGCCGAAAGGCACGTTTTTAACCAAATCCTTAACCGCCTTTTCTTCGTCCGCATACACATATTTCTGATGCACATAATTCAAATCCGAAGTCCGGGCTTCGGCAAAATCATGAAAGACGCACATCTGCAGCACCTTGCCCACATCCACCGGCTTTCCGCTTATCTGGCAAAGCGAAAAACCTACGTACATGACGCGGGAAATATGCTCGGCAATGGACTGGTCGCCGCTGCCCAAAAAATGGAAGCCGCTGCGCGGGGTTTTGGCTAACATGCCGGCTTCGAACAGAAAATCTACCACTTGCTCCAGTCCGGCGCGGTTGTTGATTTTGGTTTTGTTTTGCATAGGCTGCTGTTTTAGGTATCTGACCTTTCGTGGTCGCTGGTTTTGGCAGGCTGGGCCGTTGCCGCGGGGCTGGGCTGAGCGTCCCCAACCTCGACCCGATTGACCCGGGCGCCTTTTGGCCCCAGGTGGCACCATTCAACCAACTTTTGTAAAGCCGCTTCTTCACCGCTCGCCGTAATTTCTACGCTGCCATCGCGCCCATTTTCCGCTTTGCCGGTTAAGCCTAAATCCACAAATTGTTCGTAAGCGCACCAACGAAAGCCCACTCCCTGGACTCGGCCCGTAACTTTGATTGTAAGTGTTTTTTCCATACCTTAAGTTTACCAAAACAACCGGTAAAAACAAGGCCCTGGCAGATGGCAGAAGCCTCCGAAAACAAAGCCGATTTAAAGGGCAAAGCCCAAAACTTTGAGCACTTCCGAACTCTTTTTGTATACCCTGCCTTCGGTTTTGATCTGCTGGAATTCCCGGCTCTCCAAAAGCATGCCTGAAATCATGGAATTAACTCCGGTAATATACACGTTTTTGCGCGCGTCTTTTAAGATTCTGACGATTTCATCCAGCGCCTCTACGCCATCCATGTCTATATAGTACACGCTCCGCATCCTTAAGATGATATTTTTGGAACCATTAAGGTGCAGCCTAAACCTGCTGACATGGGATTCGCTGTTAATATAGCAAAGCAGTCCTTTAATGGAATACACGATGGTGTCGGAGCCCTGGACGATTTTTTGCATCCGGTCGCCGCTAATCCGGTCGACCATCCGTTTTCTGGAATCATTAATGGCTAAGTCGAACTGCCCCCGCGACAGCTTTTCCATAAGCAAAAGCGAAGCCACGCCCACGCCGAATAAAATCCCGACAATCGGGTCCTCGAAGACCGTTATGAACGCGGTAACCAGCGAGAGGTAAAAATTCCTTCTGTCATACTTGAACATGCGCATAAAATGCTCGGCTTCGACCATCTGGATGGCCACGAAGACCAAAATGGCGGCAATGACCGCCAGGGGCATAAATTTAAAATACTTTAAAAAGAACAAGGCAATGACCGCCACAGCCAAGCTGCTCAAGGCTGCAGAGACTTTGCTGGTGGCGCCGGTTTTTACGTTTAAGGAAGTCCGGGCTAAAGCAGCGGTGGCGGGCATGCCGCCCATTATCCCGGAAATGATATTGGCCAGAGCCAGCCCCCGCATTTCTTTGCGCCGGCTGTGCCGGGTACCGGTCATGCCGTCGGCAATCTTGGCGGAAATCATGGTTTCTAGAATTGCCACCAGCGCTACGGCAAAAGCGGCAATTATTGCCGACTGGCTCAGATATGGCTTGACCGGCAGAAAGAAAGCCGCAGCCATGTGCGGATACAAGGACCCCAAAGTCTGCAATGCAACGCCTGACTTGTTTTGGAAAACCAAACCCAGCCCAATACCGATCGGAGCCAGGACAATAGCGCCCGGCAGCCGGGGATAAAATTTCTTAAAAAACAGCAGGAGCGCCAAAGAAACCAAAAATAAAACCAAAGAAACGGGTGAAAAAGCAGCAAAATGCCCGGCTGACTCTATTAAGTTGTCAACAAACTTCTCGTGGGCTGTTAGTCCGGTAAGGCCTAAAGCGAAATTCAGCTGGCCCAGGCCAATAATAAATGCCACGCCCAGGGTAAACCCGTGAATGGCGCTGCCTGGGACAAAAACCAAATATTTATGCAGACGAAAAAGATATGCAAAAAAAATAATCAGCCCGGAAAGCACTGCCACGGTGGCTAAGGTCTCAGAACCATGCAGAATGGCGTAGGAAGCCAAAATCCCGGAAAGCGCGCCGGTCGGTCCCACTACATTATAGTTGCTGCCGCCCGCAAGTGCGGCCACCAAGCCTGCCCAAATGGCAGTCAGGATGCCCACCACGGGTGAAGTGTGCGAAGCTACGGCCAAAGAAATCGATAAGGGGATTGCCACCAAAGACACGGTCAACCCTGATTTCCAATTTAATTTTAGTGTCGAAACGGCTTGTTTTGTGTTCATCAATTTTTTGCACTTAATAATAAAACACCAAATTCTTAAAAAGAAAATGGCAAAATAAAAATGGTGGCCACCACCATCTCTATTGCGCACCATAGAGAATCAAACGATGTAGATAATTTATCTTATCACACTATCCGGCATTTAATCAAGGCCTTTTTGTATTTTATAACCGCCGATTGTCGGCAGCTCATCCAAAAAATCAAACCTTGCGGAAAATTTTTCCCCGGCCAAGAACCGGGGGAGCCAAATCCTGTCATCCGGCCACATCCGGGCATAGGGAATATTTTCAAAGTTAAACCAAAACGGCTCCATTTCTTCCGAGGCCGCCGGTTCGCCCTTAAACCGATCGCACCAAAACACGTGCGATTCGATTATCTTGCCGGTCTGCAAAAAATTAAAAGTGAGCACGGCCCTTTTTTCCAAGCTTTCCGCCCGCACAGCTGATTCCTCAAACAGCTCGCGCTTAGCCGACTCCGGCAAAGGCTCCCCCGGCAACACCTTGCCACCATAGCCATTGTGCCAGCCCTGGCCGAAACCCCGCAATTTTAAAGGCAAGCAGGTCTGCTTGCCTTTAATGAGGTAGACTAAATTGCAAACGGTTTTTTGAGCAGGCTGGTTCATTGCCGCTGAAATTTTTCCAGGTCTTTCAGAACTTCGGCCGCGTGTTCTGCGGGCCTCACCTTGGGATACACTTTGGCGATTTTGCCCGCGGGGTCAATCAGAAACGAAGACCTGGATATGCCTAAATATTTTTTGCCCATAAAACTTTTTTCTCCCCAGACGCCATAAGCTTTCACCGCCTGTTTCTGCTCATCGGCCAGCAGGGTAAAATTAAGCCCGTATTTTGCTGCAAACCTGGCGTGGCTGGACACACTGTCAACGCTAATGCCTAAAATAACCGCTTTGACTTTTCCAAACCTGGGAAAATTGTCCCTGAGCGAACAGGCTTCAGCCGTACAGCCCGGCGTATCATCCTTGGGGTAAAAATACACCAAAACCCAGCGGCCAAAATAATCCGAAAGCCGGTGAATTTTCCCGGCCTGATCAGGCAATGAAAATAACGGGGCCATACGGCCAATTTGTAACTCCGACATTTTAGTTCCGGCTTATCCGATTACCCAGCTTTGGCCGGCTGGAAAACGGCATGGCCAGCTGGGTATTTTTTTGGGTTTTCCTGATTATCGCCTTGCCATTTTCCGCCAAAATCTCCACCTCGTCGCCTTCCACTACCCCTAAGTCTTCCAGAACCTTTCGGGAAAGCGTTACGGCCAAAGAATGCCCAGTTTTAAAAATTTTTCTTTGCATAAATCCATTATATCCCAAAAGCAGATTGACAGGCAAAGCCTTTTAACCTAAGATGCGGGCACCTTCGGCTCGCCCTGGGCCGAAAATTGAGGGCTGGTTTTCTGCTCTTTCAGTCATTTCCGGCAGCGGGACCTTGCCCGCTTTCCCTTCGGGGGGAAGGAAAACCAGCCCATTTTTTACAGGAGGAAAACAGACGTGAAAATCGCAGTTTTTGCCAGTGTTTTTTTGGCAGGCATGCTTATTCTGGTTCTGGGATTCGAAGCCTACGAGCGGCACCAGCGGCCATTGGTAGTGCTGGCCGCTTTTGACCCAGAAGCCACGGACATCAACCTGCCAGAACTTAGGAGTGTCCGGGCCCTGTTGGAGACCCGTCTCCGCAGCCTCGAGACAGAAGTCCGGACCAAAGCGCCGGATTTGGGACCGGGGAGCTTGGAAGTCATCGTCTTCCCCTATTCCAAAGCCGCCTACCTGGCCATGGTCAGGTACCACGGCCGCGCTTTCGGCTACACGGTTATGGACCGGGGAGACCTGGTTCGCTCTATACCTCGTGCAGCTTTCGACATCCGTACGGACATTGCGCTTTTCCTGGCGTTTCGGCGCCAGCAACAGCAACGCCCAGGCCAAGTTACGGCCTGGGCGTTCTTCTTAAAACAAAACCCGCTGTTCGCGGGATGACACCACATTCCATATTACGCTTCAAATTCCAGAAAACCCTCCAGTTTCTTAATCCACTCCTTGGGCAGGCGGTTCTCGTAAGCCGCACCAATCACCCGGCGGAAATACTCCCCTCGCGCTGTCTTACCATTAAATTCTTCCGGGGCCTCAATATAAACCTGGCTGTGGTACTCCGCGTTATTGTCGTCCAACACCACAACTTCCTGCCGGCCGAAGACCTCGGGATAACCCTCGAACCGGTCTAATACGCCTAATCCCGCCTCGTCGATTTCAAACAGCACACCCCACACCTCGGCGCTCGCCTTCGGACGGATATTGGCATAACCTCTTAAGTCCAAGCCAATTTCAAAATCCGGCAGTTTGGCGCGGCACAGCATGCGGCTGTGCCAGCCGCACAGCCGGCGCATGTGTTCCAGGTTCATGTTGGAGCCGTAGGCAAAATAATACATACGAAAAAAATTAGGACATATTCCTATATTATTCTTTAAACAAACAAATATCAAGGGCGAAGGCTGGGCTGCAACGGAAATTCCCGCAAAATTCTGTAACGTGCGCCAGTACGGTTTAAAACCGACTCATACAAGCCAAACTTTTCCGCTTGGATTTGCCAGGCAACTTTTTGCGGCAGGCCAGCATCCGGAATCTGTAAATAATTCTGCGGCCTGAACCTGGCCAAGGTGACGTGAGGCAAAAACGGCCGAGCATCCGGCTGCTGGCCCAGAGCCGTAAATAAGCGGGCCCGCAATTCAAAAAGGCCGCTAGTTTCTGCACCTGAAACCCACAACAAGCGGGCCGGCTTTGCGTTCTGGGGACCGAAACTGATTTGGGTAAACTTTAAACCAAAAGATTCTGCCTTAACCGCATTGAGCTTTAAAACAACCTTGTCCACTGCCGCCTCTTCCCACGGCGGAACAAGGGTAACATGCAAATCCTGCGGCCAAACCCAATAAACCGGCCAGCCCTCCCGGCCGACTTTCCAGGCTGCCAGCCGGGCCACAAGCTCCGGCGCAATTGGCAGGCCGACAAACAACCTGCTGCCCATAATCAGCTCCTAATATCTTTGTATTGTTCAGTGGCCGGCTTGTGCCGCAGCAGGACGGAATAATAATTTACCACGTAACGCAAGCCCGTCATAACCACCCCTTCTTTAGCCAAACGCCGGCCGGAAGAATCACGCGCCAGGCTTTAAATGCCAAACGCCGGCCGGAAGAATACATAAAAAACTTCAAAGAAAATTTTACCTTGCCCAGACTGCTAAAACGCCTGGCTAAATCGGTATCTTCCCCATAAAATTTTATACGGGTGTCAAAACCGCCAATGGCATTTAAAGCCTGGCGCGTGGCTACGAAGTTTCCGCCCTGTACCACAGCGCCAATGCGAAAGACATAATGGTTGAAGGTGTGGACCAAAAATACCACCCGGCTGTAAAACCACACCACGGCCCGCTTGAGCCGCGACAAGTCGTAATACACCAGCGGCCCGCTTAAACAAATTAAGCCGGGGTCTTGGTCGAACGCGGCCACGGCTTTTTTAAGCCAGCCTGCAGGCACGTGGTTATCAGCATCAATGTTGGCCACCAGCCTGCCGCGGCTGGCCATGTACCCGGCTTGGCGGGCAAAAGTAATGCCTTTTTTTGGCTCGTCAACCACAATCACATTGGAAAAACTCCGGGCTACCTGTCCTGTCGCGTCCGTACTGGCATTATTGACTACCAGCACCTCGGCCGAAATCTGCTCTTTTTTAATTTCGTCCAAAATAGACTTCAAACAGCCGGGCAAGCTTTTCTCTTCATTGTAGGCCGGAATTACAAAACTAATTACAATCTTTGTCTCTGGTTCAGTCATAAGCTAATTATACCCTAAATTCGGATTTTGATAATACCGGCTGCTTTGTTATAATGAGGCCGATAGCGCAATTAAACCTTATTTTTATGCTGAAAGATTTTAAGCAGTTTATTTTAAGGGGCAATGTCGTGGACCTGGCCATTGGCGTAATTATGGGCGCGGCTTTCACTTCCGTGGTCAATTCCCTGGTCAAAGATATTTTAACCCCGTTTATTGCCGCGATTTTCAAACAGCCGGATTTCTCCGGGCTGTATTTTACTCTCAACCACAGCCGGTTTACTTACGGTAACTTTATCAACGCCCTGGTTTCCTTTCTCATTGTTTCGATTTCAGTGTATTTTTTTGTAGTCACGCCCTTAAACACACTGGTGGCCAAAATGCGCAAGGAGCCGCCCGTGGATCCGACTACCAAAAAGTGCCCCGAATGTTTGAGCGAAATCCCCAAAGAAGCCAAGCGCTGCGCCCATTGCACCAGCCAGCTGGCTTAAAAAAATCACCCGTCCAGTCATGCGACTGGACGGGTTTTTTTATGGCCGACTGAAGCGGTAAATAGCCGCGCTGCCGAAAGCCAGTACTAGGCCGAATATTAGCCAGGTGGCATGGATACCGAAAGCCAGCGCCGTCCAACCGCTAAGCACCAAGCCCAGTCCGCCGCCCAAATGGTGGGAAATGGCCTCAAAGGAAACCACGGTTGCCCTTTCCTTGGCAGGCAGCTGGTCGTTTAAATAGGCATCCTTGATGGGCTTAAACAAACCCCGGCCAAACTCGTGAAGCATAAACACGGCCAAACTAACAGGCAAAGCCTTAAACACCACGGTGCCGGCAAGGCTTATACCCAAAAGCATTTGGGTATAAAGCAGGGCCCGGTCTTCGCCGGCAAAACGGGAAAGAACGGTTTTGGACAG
>JAMCYA010000009.1:0-6179 GCA_023473845.1 Patescibacteria group bacterium | reverse complement strand
TTGGCCGCGCTGGAACCCGCCAGGATAACGACTGACATACCCACCCACAGCCAGCCGTTGGAACTGACGCTGTGAAAAAACTGCCCGAACCACGGCTGCCACTGCATATTGCCGGGCATGAGGCACAAATACTGCAAACCGCCGATCAGCAAAATAAACCGGACGGTCCGGTGCCTTATGCCGAACTCAATGCTGGAGCGGGTAGTTTGCTTGAGTGCCGCAAAACCCGCGCGGAAAGAAAGTTTTTGCTTTTTAAAATATTCTTCCCTCAGACCCAAAAAGGCCAGCGCTGTCCAAAACAGAAACACGGCGGAACTGACCAACCAGGTTAGGCTCAGGCTTTTAGTGGCAATCAGGCTGCCCAAAAGGCCGCCTGCAATCGACACGCCCACCACCACCTGCTGCTCTTTAATAAACAGGTTTTTGGTGTTGCCGTCATGGCCAAAATGCCTCATCCGGTCCACGGCCCAGGCGGCAAAAGCGCCGCTCAAAAAAGTACTGCCGACTGCCAGCAGGCCTTCCGCAGCCGCAAAGCCCCAAAAACTTTTGGCAAAAAAATAAGTCAGCGTGCCGGCCGTATTGAACACGCCGGAAATCACCACGGAGGTTTTGCGGCCGAACACGTCCGCAAACGCCCCGGTGGGAAGTTCAAACACGAAAAGCGTGGCGTAAAAAACCAGGTTGACCAAGTTGGCTTCAAAAAGATTCAATCCCCTTGAAAGCAAAAACGTGGTGTAGATTGCAAAGTGCAAGGACATGGCAAAATTCGCCAAGCCGCGCATGCCCAAATACCAGTACAGCGTCTGTGCTATCATCATTCCACCTTCCTGTTGTGCGGCTGTTGCCGCTTCTCGGTTTTGCATAGATACAAAAATCCCCCGGCCGTTTGTCTGGCCGAGGGCAAAGTTTAATCAAAATTAATTCCTTGCCTTCAATCAGACCATAGCCAAAATGGAAGTATTGTACATACCCCAGGCTACGAACGGATTAATCTGGCAAAGCATTTTGCGTTTCATGGCTTAAGTATAACCGAAATTCATTTTTGGGTCAAATCCATGCAAAAAGCCGCGACCTCCTCCTTAAGGATCGCGGCTTTTGGTTTTTCTCTCTCATTGCCCGGCTTTGGCCTCAGCAGGCCAACCGGGGGTCGTACTTGTCTTCCCGGTTCCTTGCTGACTGGATACGGTGTGCCTCAGCCAGGATAGCCTTAGCCTGCCTGTAGTCAGTTTCAGCCAGCGCCAGGGCTTGGGCACAGGCACCAGAAATTTCGTGCCGGTACTTGGGGTTGGTGATGCGCTCCAGCGTGGCAATGAGCTTGTTGATACGGTCAGTGCGGCTTTCGCTGGCTGCCGGAGCGATTGGCTGTTTGTTGACCGCTTTTAGCGCAAGCTCCATGGCCAGAAGCGCTTCTTGGTACTCCGGAGAATATTCCGGAAATCGGTAAAGCAGCTCCCGGAGCCGGAGATTGGCCCGCTCGAGCTGCCGTTGTTCTTCTTGGGTCTTGCGCCGGCTCTTGAAATAGGTTTTCAGCCGTTTAGCGCGGCAACTGCGCCAGATTTCGTCATCCAGCGCCAAATCGGACGATTTGATGAATGGCCAGAGCGGCATAATCCAGCCGTCATAGCTCAGCTTACAATACTCAGCATACAGCCGTCCCACGCCCATCAATCCGAGCGAGACGAGCGGGAGCCCGAATACGGCCATGGAGCTTAGGCTGGCTATGCTGAAAAACTGGGCGGACTGGACGGCGCTGCGGAGGTTTTCGTCGAACTGCTCAAAACCCGGCGGTTCATAAGCCGAGCCGCGGTTGTAGTAGTACACGCGCGGCACGTTGCGAAAAAACTCTTTGGCATTGGGCGCTATCCTGGCAAACTTCTGGTACCCGGCCAGGTTGAGCCTGGACAAATCATACGCACCGGGGCCGAAAGTGGGCATTTGCTGGTACTTCTGCCGGCCCAGGTTTCCCAACACCAGATCGTAGTCTTCGGGCTTAAGCTCTTTGGCAGTTTTGGCCATGCCCGGTTCAGTAATGCTGTCCCAGTGATAAGTGCACACCAGGCCATCATCGCTGAAGCGGAATTCGGTCACCACCGGATGAGCCACGGAGATTATACTGATGGGAACCGTGATATTCCTGGGTAGGTTCATGGGCACCTGGTCCGGACACGCGCTGCCCAAATGCTCGTCGCGGCGGACGAGTACGGGCATTTGGCTGCCGCTGTACAGCGACTTGGCCAATTCCGTTACTGCCAGGCGGCAGTGCTTGACTTGGCCGTGCCAGGCCACATCGGGGTTAAACAGCATGGCAATTGCGGCCGTAAAAACCACTGCAACGCCCAAAACGCCCAGCAGCAAAAACCGCTGCTTCAGGCGCTGAATTCGAGAGATTGTCATTCTATCGCTCCTTGAAATTCCCGTGTACGCTTTTGCCTTCAGCATCTTGCGCTTGGCAAAAGTTGCTTCAAACAATACAAAAAAAGCCTTGAACTGTCAAGACTTTTTAAAAATCCGACTACTTATTTTCCAGCTGCAACACCACGATTTCGCTCTGGGTGCCAACGCGCTGCGGCGGACCCCACGTGCCTACCCCGCTGGTGGTAACCACAGTCATATCGCCATACTTATTCAGGCCATAACCAAAGCCTTTATGAATCCAATTCGTCAGATAGCCCAAAGGCCACATCTGGCCTTCATGGGTATGGCCGGAAACCATCAGGCTGATACCGGCTTCAGCAGCGGCCTTTACTGCCAGGGGGGCGTGCTTGAGCATGATACTCGGCTTGGTTTTGTCGATGCCCATGCTAGCCAAAGTTTTTGCCAAACCTGCATTGGTATTGTTCCCAAAATAATCCGTACCCACAAGCTGCAAGCCGTTGACTTCAACCTTCTGGTTGTTGATTATTTTCACGCCGGCAGTCCGAAGGGCATCCAAATAGCCTTGGCTGTCGCGGAACTCTTCATGGTTGCCGCTGGTAAAATAAATCCCCAGCGGAGCATGGATCCGGCTGGTCATATCCTTGGCCAAACTGTTGTAATCGGCCGGCGGGCCGTCATAATAATCGCCCGGCACTAAAACCATTTCCGGTTTTTGCCGGTCAACCAGGTCGGCAGTCCGGCTAATAAACCAGGCGCCCCGAACATTGCCCAAATGAGTGTCTGCCAAAAACACAATTTTTTTGCCCTGCCAGGCAGCGGGCAAGTTAGGCAGGCCCACCCGGTACGTCACCACCCGGGTCTGGTAAGAATGAATCACGCCATAGCCGCTGATTACTACTGCCAGGCCAAACAGCACCGTAGCCAAATAAAAGTCCGGTAAATTGATACCGAAAAACTTGGCCGCATAGTTAAGCAGCCACGCCAATCCGGTGGCAATCAACAGCCAATAAAACGTCCCCATCCAAATAGCGGAAACCGTATACAAACCGTTGATAATGGATCCGATAAAATTATTCGCCAGAATTGAAGCCAGCAAAAAAGACACGGACAGGACTATAAAGCTGATTTTCAGACCCGAAACCAGGCCCAAAGTTTGGATATTAAAAAATTTGACCAGTGTGCGGTAAACCGCCAGATGGCCAAATGTGACAATTGACTGGACAACAATTAACAACAAAGCGCCTTTCAAAAGCAGATACTCCAAGCGCGGATGGGTGTTTTTTGGTTGAATAATTAGCTCCTGTATTATACCAGACAATTCACAAGTCAGCAGTCCTCCGGTATGATACTAGGGTAATTATATGGTTTTATCCTCTATCTTTATTTTTGTTTTTATTTTCAATCTCCTGCCGGCCTTTGCCCCGCCCACCTGGATGGTTTTGTCCTACTTGCAAATCAGCTTCCATCCCAACCCCTTTGCTTTGGCCCTCACCGGCGCCTGCGCGGCCACCGCTGGCAGGCTCCTGCTGGCCATACTATCCCAGGTTATCATCCGTAACAACCTGCTTTCGGAAAAAACCAAAGCCAGCTTGGCCGTCCTTCAACAGGAAATTGAAAACCGCCAAACCCTTACCTTCAGCCTTTTCCTTTTTTACGCCTTTAGCCCCCTGCCTTCCAACCAGCTTTTTCTGGCCTACGGCCTGACCAGCCTGAAGCTAAGACTGGTGGCGCTGCCCTTCTTTTTAGGCAGACTGGCCAGCTACTCTTTCTGGGTTTTTACCGCCAGCGAAGCGGTCCACCACCTTTCTGCCGGAGCCCTAAAAAGCAAAACTTTCTTTGGCGGCTACTTCGTTCTTTCCCAAATCTTAGCCTTTGTTGTTATTCTTGTCTTTGCAAAAATTGACTGGGCGGCACTCTTAAAAACGCATAAGGTCCGCTGGCTGAAATAAAAAAACTAACCTGACTCAAAAATAAAAGCAGTGCGGTAATTCCGCGCTGCTTTTATTTTTATTAAGGGCTGTATTAGCCTTATACCCTGATTACATCGTTGACTACGCCATCCTTGCCGACTATAACATCCTGTTGCTTAATGACTTTGGCTATAGTGCCGTCAAAGGCTTTTACACTCAGCAAATATTTCCCCGGCATGGTCTTTAGGAAGAACTTGCCCGTAGGCGCAACCACGGCGCGGCCCATGATCACCGTGGGGAAAGCCACGGGGGTAAGTTCCAGGATCAGATCCTTAACGCCTTCAGGCCGGCTGGTAACCACTCTGCCCCACAGCCGCTCGTGCGGAATAATCTCGCGCATGATGGCCAAGAGCAAATAGACGATAAGGAAGACGATGCTGTAGATGGTGGTGTGGACGATGGCGTTGAAGACCACCAGCAGCGCGCCGGCCCAGAACATGACTTCCAAAACCATGTGCACCAGATACTCCAAGCGCGGATGGGTGTTGACCACGCGCTTCTTGTCCATCTGGTTCCAGTCAAAGTCCAAGGGGTCCATGGGCACGTTCGGCGTAATGGTGTCGCCGGCTTTCTGGACGCTGATTTCTTCACCGTGGTAAAGGTTGTCGAAGATGCCGTCCACGCGGCCAACCACCAGCTGCGACGGGAACCGGTAGTGGGTCTTGGAAGCTTTAAGCGAGTAAGTGCCCGGGCGGTCCAAGAAGCCGAAGCGGCCGTGCATGTCGGTAATGTTCTGCTCCACTACTTTGCCGGTTTTGGCATCCACCAGTTCGACAATCACCGGGTCTAAGGGCTGCTTGCTGGAAGCGTCGTACACCGTGCCCCAGTAGCGGCGCTTGGCGCGGATGCCGATGGCCGTCAGGAAGGCGTTGAAGAGCTGCAGGAACAGCAGCCACAAGTCCGCCAAAGAACCGATGTTGAGGATTAAACCTTGGGTGGCCAAAGAGTACTGCAGGACCACGGCCGCCGGCGCAATAGCCACAGCGCCGATACCCGCCGCCACCTGGGAAGAATTCTTGTCCTGGACCAAAGTGTTGGACAGGAAGGAATAGACTTCCTTGGTCGTGTCCTTAATCGTCTTGGTGGCGCAAGAAGGATCCAAGGGGTGAGCTTTGCAGAAGGCCTGCTGGCAGGCCGCATCATCCGGATGGGCCGAGCAGAACTGCTGCTGGCAAACCGGATTTTCCGGATGCAAAGCGCAGTACTGGCATTCGGGCGCATTCGGGTTTTGCTGGCAGAGCGGGCTCTGGCAGGCCGGATCCGTGGGGTTCTGTTCGCAGTAATGGCCGGCGCAAGACGGGTCAGTCGGATTGGCTTGGCAGAAGCTTAAGCAAGCCGGAGCTGTCGGGTTGTCGCGGCAGACGCAGAGCATGGCGGTGGGGTTCTGCTGGCAGTAAGTCAAAGTGCAGGCCGGATCCGTGGGCTTAAGGTAGCACAATTGGCATTCGGGCGCCGCGGGATTGGCTTGGCAAGCCGGGCTCTGGCAGGAAGGATCGGTGGGGTATAAGGAGCAGAAGCTGCAAGCCGGGTCGGAAGGATTGGTCTGGCAGACCGGGCTCTGGCAGAGAGGATCGGTGGGGTGCAAGGTGCAATAAGCGGCCGTGCACTGCGGGGCCGTGGGATGCTGGGTGCAGTAGTCGGCCACGCAAGTCGGATCCGTGGGATGCAAGGTGCAATAAGTTACGCAAGTCGGGTCCGTGGGATGGAGCGCGCAGTACTGGCACTGGGCCGCATTCGGGTTGGTCTTGCAGTCTACCTGCTGGCAGGAAGGATCCTCCGGTATGATACTAGGGTAATTATATGGTTTTATCCTCTATCTTTATTTTTGTTTTT
>JAMCYA010000053.1:3925-4265 GCA_023473845.1 Patescibacteria group bacterium | reverse complement strand
TAAGAGGTTGCTAACTCTGTGCCAGCAGCAGCGGTAATACAGAGACCTCAAGCGTTATCCGGAATCATTGGGCGTAAAGCGTACCGATAGGTGGTTTTACAAGTCAGAAG
Source organism: Patescibacteria group bacterium (assembly GCA_023473845.1). Taxonomy (GTDB): domain Bacteria; phylum Patescibacteriota; class Doudnabacteria; order UBA920; family UBA920; genus JAMDEL01. The sequence continues at coordinate 4,155 of JAMCYA010000053.1, read as the reverse complement.
TGAAATCTTAAGGCTCAACCTTGAGACTGTCTTTTGAAACTGTAAAACTAGAGGGGCAAAGAGGAAGCTGGAACGAACGGTGTAGTAGTGAAATGCGTTGATATCGTTCGGAACACCAATAGCGTAGGCAGGCTTCTGGGTGCCACCTGACACTGCTAGGACGAAAGCGTGGGGAGCGAATGGGATTAGATACCCCAGTAGTCCACGCTGTAAACGATGTACATTAGGTG
>JAMCYA010000053.1:0-3915 GCA_023473845.1 Patescibacteria group bacterium | reverse complement strand
ATCTTGTCGATTATGTCGTATTTTTCAATACTACTTATGTTTTGTACACCTAAATAAATTTAGGTTTCTTGCCGTTATTTAGCTGTTAAAGAGCTGTCAGGAGGGTGAAAAAAAACACACAAGTTATACACTTGTCGTGTTCGCCCCCGGCCTTACGGCCAGGTCCCTTATAATCAGCGGATTTCCCGCTTACATAAGAGCAAAATTGAACAGTCGGTTATGCCTTTTTTAATCTCCTTGCGGATTTAAAAACAAATCCTTAGCTATATTAAACGATTATAGAGGTTTTGTCAAGTGTTGGAATCAAAATTCCAGCTCTAAAGGGAGATGGTCAGAAACCACATTTGGCAAGACCTCAAAATGCTTAATTTCCAGGTCCGGGGAAACTAAAATGTAATCCGCCCATTTTAAATCTTTCGTATAGTGATGGCTTCGTGTTGAGGTTACGCCATTTTGTTTAACAAGGTTCACCAACCCTTTTTCCAGAATGGCCAAACTTTGAGTATCAGGGTTAAGATTAAAGTCACCACAAAGAATCTTGGGCCCCGCAACCGAATCCATTAATTCTTTTACCCTCTCAGATTGTCGCAGCCGCGCAGCGTCATCACCTTTGCCCCCGCCTGTGTACAAACCATGTAAATTAAAAATTGTTAATCCAACCTCCCCATAGGGGATGGTAATATATTGTAGTAGGCGGTTCCACACGGTCATTCCATCGGGCAAACCCAAATCTTCATCCAGTTTAAAAATTTCCTGAAAACCTTGTTTTTCAACTTCAATACCTTGCCTAACAAACACAGCGAGGCCGTATGATGCCTTTATCGTCCCAACATCGAACTTACCAGCCTCAGCATGAAACCCTTTAAAATTAGGTAGAGTTTTTTCCAAAACAGAATACATATCAGTAACAACACCTTTCAGATGATTAGCAAGATTGTCCGTCTTTGTTCTTTCGGCACCATTAAAAACTTCTTGAAAACAAAAGACGTCTGTATCCTTTGCTTGCTCGCTCACAAATTCAACCAAATCTTGATAAATTTTCCCGCCCCAGATGTTTAAGGTTATTAGTTTCATGTTTTATATTATACAACTTTTACATCAAATAAAATAACCGCCCAATGGGGCGGTTATTTTAACTATTGGATAATCTTGTCGATTATGCCGTATTTTTTGGCTTCGTCAGCCGTCATCCAGAAGTCGCGGTCTGTGTCGGTTTCTATCTTTTTGACCGGCTGGCCCGTATGCTTGGCCAGAATCTGGTTCAGCTGGTTTTTAATGCGGGTAATCTCGTTGGCCGCAATCACAATGTCTTTTTGCTGGCCTTCAGCCCCGCCCATAACCTGGTGAATGAGCACGCGGGAATTGGGCAAAGAAAAGCGCTTGCCCTTGGCGCCGGCGGCCAAAAGGACTGCTGCGGCAGAGGCGGCCTGGCCCACGCAAATGGTGGAAACTTCGGCTTTCACGTGCTGCATGGTGTCGTAAAGCGCCATAGCCGCGGTTACACTGCCGCCGGGAGAATTTATGTAGAGCTTTATGTCTTCCTTGTTGTTTTCCGCATCCAAAAACAGGAACTGGGCAATGAGCGTGTTGGCTACGGCATCATCAATCGGCTCGCCCAAAAAAATAATGCGCTCTTTTAAAAGGCGGGAATAAATATCGTACGCCCGCTCGCCCATTTGGGACTTCTCTATAACAATTGGTACTAATGGCATAGGATAGTTGTTAAGGCTTAACGTTATTCTTTTACTTCTTCAGCCGGAGTTTCTTCTGCAGGGGCCTCAACTGCAATTTCCGCTTCTGCAGGTTTTACTTCCCCACCCAAAGATTCGCCGTTAATATCTATTTTCCAGCCTGTTAGCCTGGCGGCAAGCCTCACATTCTGGCCGGCTTTGCCAATAGCCAAAGACAACTGATCTTCCAAAACACCCACCTTGGCTTCCTTGTTGGCTTCGTCCAATTGGACGTTCAAAATTTTGGCCGGGGACAGGGCGTTGGCAATGTACTTTACCTGGTCGTCGCTGTATTCCACAATGTCAATTTTTTCGCCGCCGAGTTCGGCCATAACCGTCTGCACGCGCGAGCCCCTCTGGCCTACGCAGGAACCAATCGGGTCCACGCCGTCCTGGGTGGACATCACCGCAATTTTGGAGCGGCTGCCGGCTTCGCGCGCCACGGACTTAATTTCCACGGCGCCGTTGAAAATTTCCGGCACTTCCAGCTCAAATAGCTTTCTGACCATGTCAGGGTGGGAGCGGGACAGGGTAATTTTCGGGCCCTTGCTCGCGGGCTCCACGTGCAGCACCAGAACCTTTAACCGCTGGCCAATGTTGTACTTTTCGCTGCGGATCTGCTCGGAAGGAAAGAGCACGCCCGTGGCCCGGCCCATATCCACCAGCACGGTGTCGCCTTCAATGCGCTGCACCACACCGTTCTGCAAAGTGCGCTCCTTGGCTTTGAAGTCGGAGAACTGCAAATTGCGTTCGGCTTCGCGGAGCTTCTGGATTATGACCTGCTTGGCGGTCTGGGCTGCAATCCGGCCAAAGCTGGTACCGGTCTTGGGGGTAATTTCAGTGGTAATTTCATCGCCGATTTTGGCTTTCTTTTTCATTTCCTGTGCCGTTTCCAGGTCTACTTCTTTCTGCGGATCTTCCACGGTTTCCACCACGGTCTTCACATCGTAGACTTTCACGCCCATGTTTTCCGGGCTGAATTTGACCACGACATTCTGGTTCTTTTCACCGTAGTCCTTGCGGAAGGCCGCAGCCAAAGACGCCTCAATCATAGCAATGAGTTCTTCGCGGCTAATGCCTTTTTCTTCGCACAGTTGGTCTAATGCCTGCTCAAGTTGTTCGTTCATAAAACATTCTGGGAGAGACAACCCCTTTTAGGGGTTTTCTCTTCCCACGCCCCTTCGGGGCTCCTCTCTTTCCCGCTTTTGTTGCCTCGCAGCCGAAGTAAATTCGTTCTGCTCGGCACTATATAACGGGCTGTTATTAAATTGTTATTTAATTTGGCAAAGGGTGAAAAAAAAGACGAGCATTCGCTCATCAGTTCTCGTCCTCTACCGCATTCGTTATTATTTTAGCACATTTCAGGCTTTTGTCAAAAGGGTTTTGCTCCACCAGACAGACATCTATTTGCGGCCTTAAACCCGCATATTCCTGGTGGCTTAACAAAAACAGCTTTACCGCTTTAAGCAGCTTTCTCTGTTTGTAAACATCCACCGCTTCCGCGCCCGTGCCAAAACGGCTTGCTTTGGCAGCGCGGGTTTTCACCTCCACGAAAATAATTGCGTCCATGCTTCTGGCCACAAAATCGACTTCGCCCAAGCGTTTGCCTGTGCGGTTAAAAAAGTTCGCGGCCAGAATTTCATAGCCGCGAACCCGATATTCTTTCTGTGCCGCCTCTTCGCCGGCCTGGCCCAAAGTTTTCACGCCCTGGCCGGACTGCTTTTTCCCGAAGAAGCCGAACATAGCTTTTAAGCCTGCTTGGGCAGGTACTTTTGTTTTACCTGGTCTTTTTCCCACTGCGCTTTTTCTTTGCCGTAAAAACGGAAAGCTTTAATCACCAGCGGCACGAACCAGGCTGCGCCAATCAGCAAAATCACCAGGGCCATAAAGCGGGTGCCGAAGAAACGGACAAACTGGGCCCGGGCCCCGAACCACATCAATTCCAAAATTCCAATCCAGGCAAACAGGCTGAAAAATTTGCCGCGGTATTTTTTATCCACGGGCGTGGGCGCGTAAGCAGCGGCCAGCTTGAGAATAACCGCCAGCAGCACCAACAGCAGGCCAATAAACATAAACGCCAGGTCCGCGCGGCCCATGGTTACGCGGTTAATATCAAACAGTGACTGGACGGAAAACAACGCTTTAAAATTCATATCGCTCAGATAAACTTAATTATTTTTCAAAC
>JAMCYA010000008.1 GCA_023473845.1 Patescibacteria group bacterium | reverse complement strand
GTCTGGGCCAGAAACAGGGCAATAATGCTAAAATATTTTATCTCTATGGGGATGTGGTGGAACTGGCAGACACGTACGGTTCAGGGCCGTATGGCCGCAAGGTCGTGAGGGTTCAACTCCCTCCATCCCCACCAAAAAAACCAAAAAAATTGACAAAAAAATCAGTCTGTGATATAATTTAAACAAGTTAAAAAGCTTGTTTGGAAACAAAAAAACAGTTACCAGCTAAAAGTTAAGTCCATAAAGCTTGATTTTTAATTGCTAATTGCGCAAAGAATGGGTTCGGTCGGCTGAACAGGCCACTTCCCCAATTCTTAAACCTAAAAGCAAAAAACCCCGAACTGGAGTTTAACTTTTTTAGCAGTACTAATATTTATCTGGCCCGCGAAAGCGCAAACACCGGGCTCAAACAGAAAGTCTAATGATTAAAAAACCTCAACACGGTTCCAGATTTGGCGGCAACAGACCGGCCAAGCCGGGACCTCTCCAGGCCCCCAGGCCTGTACCCAATACCGCTTCGGGCGGCGATAGGCTGGATCAGCTGATCCAAAAAGCCACTAACCTGACTGCGGGCCTGCAAACCAGCCGCTACACGGCTTCCCGCCAAAACCTTCGGGTCATCCCCATGGGCGGTATTGAAGAAGTCGGTGAAAACATGACGGTTTTGGAATATGGTGACGACCTGATTGTCATTGATATGGGCCTTGCCTTTCCTGATGACACCATGCCCGGCATTGATTACATTATTCCGGACACCAAATGGCTAGAACAGAACCGGCGCCGCCTCCGCGGGGTGATTATTACCCACGGTCACTTGGACCACATTGGCGCCGTGCCCTACATTTTACCCAAACTGGGCGACCCGCCCGTTTACACCATGGCTCTGACTGCCGGTTTCATCAAAAAACGGCTGGAAGAGTTCGGGCTCATGGGCCGCTCCCGGATTAACGTCCTAACCAAAGACGACACCTTAGCTTTGGGCAGTTTCAAAATCCGTTTTTTCAGGCTGAACCACAGCATCCCGGACAGCGTGGGCTTGTCCATTACCACGCCCGTAGGCCAGGTGGTGTACGCCACGGACTGGAAATTCGACCACACGCCCGCTGACGGCAAACCCACGGAATTCGACAAAATTGCCAAATTTGGCGCCGAAGGCGTGCTACTCTTAATGTCCGACTCCACCAATGCGGTTAAGCCGGGCTATTGCATGTCCGAACGCGAACTAGGCATTACCATTGACCGGACTTTTGGCGAAATTAAAGGCCGGATTATTTTTGCCAACTTTGCCACAAGCATTTCCCGCATCCAGCAGGTCTTTGATGCTGCGGCCAAGCACAACCGAAAAATTATTGTCACCGGCCGGAGCATGGTCAACAACATAGAGATCGCCCTCTCGCTCGGCTACCTTAAAATCCAGCCTAAGATTGTCATCAAGTCGGAACAGGCAAAAAAATACCCGGACAACCAGATTGTTGTTTTGACCACCGGTTCGCAGGGCGAAGACGCGGCCGGGCTGGCGCGTATTGCCCGCGGCGACCACAAAACCATCAAAATTAAGAAAGGCGACACGGCCATCGTGTCAGCCTCCCCTATTCCAGGCAACGAACGCGCGGTGGCGGCCGTACTGTCCAACCTCACCCGCCTGGGCGCGCATGTTATTTATAACAAAACGCTGGACATTCATACCTCCGGTCACGCGCACCAGGAAGAATTGAAGCTGATGATTGCCCTGACCAAACCGAAATACTTTATGCCGATCCACGGCGAGCACCACATGATTGTGGCCCACGCTGATTTGGCCAAAGGCATGGGCATTCCAGAACAGAACATCTTTTCTTTGGACAACGGGCAGATCCTGGAAGTCAGCTCCGCCCGCGAAGCTAAGGTCGTAGAAGACCCCAAGGTCACTTCCGGCTACGTATTCATTGACGGCTTGGGTGTGGGCGATGTCGGCGAAGTGGTCATCCGCGATCGCCAGGTTATGGCCCAAGACGGCATGTTTGTGGTTATCGTAACCCTGGACCGCCGCAACGGCAAGCTTATCAACCAGCCGGATATTATTTCCCGCGGGTTTATCTACATGAAAGGCAATGACGACCTGATCCGCGAAGTAAAACACGAAGTCAGAAAGCTTGTGGAAAGTAAGGGCAAAGAAAAACTGGAGCCCAATTGGGCCTTTCTACGCAACATCATCCGTGACGAAATCGGCGAATACCTCTACCAAAAAACTGAACGGCGCCCCATGGTGTTGCCAGTGATAATTGAAATCTAAACCCGCCTGGTTTACCCTGCCTCCTAGCTAGGAGGCAGGGTTTTTTGTTATACTTAAGCAGAAATAACTAACCCAACCAATATGTCCACTTTACCAACCGGCGTGCGCTCTCCCGAAAGCTTTGGCAACACACCCGATGACTATGCAGCAATTTTCCTAAAAAGGATCCAGGCGGCAAAAGCGGAGCGCTCTGCGGCCTTGGAAAAAGGCAATGACGCCCAAGCCCAAAGCCTGGAAAAACAGATTGCTGAGCTGACAGGGCAATATAAAGAGCATTGCCAGCAATTTTCTCTGCCCAACGAACTGGAAAAATAAACCCTTTGCCGCCCTACCTCCTAGCTAGGAGGCGGGGTTTTTTGTTATACTCAATGCATATGGAAAAACAGACAATCGTTTCCGGCATCCGGGCATCCGGATCCTTGCACGTCGGCAATTACCTGGGCGCCTTAAAGCAGTTCGTGGAGCTGCAAAACCAGGGGCACCACTGCTATTTCTTTATTGCCGATCTGCATGGCCTGACCACGCCCTTTGAGCCGAAAAAACTTTCCAAAGATACGCTGGATGTGGCGGCCACTTACCTGGCTGCGGGCATTGATCCGAAAAAATCCGTTTTCTTCTTACAGAACCACATTCTGGAACACGCTACCCTGGCCTGGATTTTTAATTGCCTTTTACCCCTCTCTGAATTGGAGCGCATGACCCAGTATAAAGACAAGGCCAAGCAGCACAAAGAAAATATCAACGCCGGCCTGCTCACCTACCCCGCGCTCATGGCTGCCGACATTCTGATGTACAAACCCACGGCCGTGCCCGTGGGAGAAGACCAGGTCCAGCACGTGGAACTGGCGCGCGTGGTGGCCAGAAAATTCAACCACAAATTCGGTAAGACTTTTCCCGAGCCGCACACTTTCCTCAGAAAACCGCTGCGGATTATGTCCCTCTCTGACCCTGCAAAAAAAATGAGCAAAACCGGGGACGAAGCCTTGCTGCTGGATGACGAACCTAAAGAAATCGGCCGCAAGCTGAAGAAGGCCGTGACCGCTTCCGAAAGCGGCAAAGCCTCGGCCGGTGTGGAGAACCTTTTTTTACTCTTGGAGCATTTTGGCAAACAGGAACAGATTGCCTACTTCCGGGATGCGCAAAGGAACAACAGCCTGAAGTTCAGCGAACTCAAAGAAACCTTGGCCAAAGAAGTGGCCGACTATTTTGCCGAATTCCGCGCCCAGAAAAAAACCTTACTGGAACAGCCTGAGTATCTGGCGGAAATTCTGGGGGAAGGCGCCCGCAAAGCCCGCAGCGTAGCCCAAAGCACCCTGCAGGAAATTAAACATCGAATTGGACTGCTCTAACCGGCAGTCTTTTTTGCACCCACAAGACTTAAAAGAGGGACAATGCGCTTGCGTAACAACAAGCGGACAAGCCTCGCTGGCTGCCACGCCGGCAAGTCGGGTGTTTTTTTGCAGTAAAGGAGACCCAGTATGTCCCATTACCCTGAAACACTAGGTGAGCCGACCTACCTCAGGCAGGGTTCCTGCCTGATGGTCTTCGGTTCCCCGGAAGCGGCCACACAGGCGCACGCCGCCTGCGTAGCCGCTTTCAACGGCAACCTGCAGTTCGCCGGATTCCAACTCCGGCCTCCGCTCAACCCCTTGCCCGACTGGGCACGTAACGGCCAGCCCTGCCAGCCCTGGCTGGTTTTGGAACACCGCTGCATCATCTTCGGGATAGCGGCTTTGGCCAGCAATTCCGCCCACTTTCCCGGCGACCTAGAGGAATTTTTCATCCTCAACGATCCGCCCATCGTGGTGGGCAACCACGTCCGCAACTTCGGCCTCTACACCCCCAGGGTGCAACAAGTCCGATTCGAAGAAGCCCCTACACATGCACACGCCGATAATCTCGTTATCCTCCCCCGGGTACGGGCCGTGGCCTGAACCCAACGCAAGCCGGCTACACTGCCGAACCGAAAAGACCGTCCTCACTTCAGATGACGGTCTTTTCATTTTGCCTTTCAGTCAATTGT
>JAMCYA010000005.1 GCA_023473845.1 Patescibacteria group bacterium | reverse complement strand
CCCGACTGATGAACTCAGCGGCCTGGGCAACAAGAACGATCTGCTCAGGAACGGCTGGCGCGAGCTGGCCGAAGCGGACCGCGAAGGCCAGCATGTAACTGTGGTCTTTGCCGACGTCGACGACTTTAAGCCGCTAAACACCAAATACGGCGAAAAGAAAGTCGACGAGATGGTCGCAGCGGGTGGCTGGGCGATTCAAGAAGTGCTCCGGTCGTACGACCGGGCCTGGCGGTTCGGAGGCGACGAGTTCGTCTTCGTACTCAAAGGCAAAGGCATTGCCAACGTCAACGCGCTCATGCAGCGGGTGGAAAAGAAATGGGAACAGAGGCTCATGCAAAAAGGCCTGCCCCAAGAAACCATCCGTCTGAGCTTCGGGTTCTGCCACATGGAGTCCAAGGCCGAACGCAGGCCGGAAACGGCTCACCAGGCTTTCGAGGCCGCGCTTAGCGAGGCCAATCTCCGGATGCGCCGCGCAAAGGCGGAAAAAAAGGCCGCGGCCAAACCCCAGTAATCAGCAAAACGAAAACAGGCGGCTCGCTTCGCGCGGACGCCTGTTTTTCAATGGTTGCACTTGTGGCCCAATATTTGCTAAACTATGCTTAAGCTAATGTTCCGGCTGTCACCGGAATGGCGCGGGAAGAAATTGAATTTTCAAGAGTAGAACCCGCCGGAGACCGCCCGTTAAAGCGGTTAGATTAAGTATAATTTTGAGATGGTACCGTCCCGCGCTTCCCGCGGGGCTCTCAAGCACCGTTTAACGGTGTTTTATTTTTAACTTTATTATATGGAACAAAACTCCGAACTCCCCAAAGCTTACGACCATACCCAGGTCGAAACTAAAATTTACGAAGCTTGGCAAAAGACCGGCTATTTTAACCCGGACAAACTGCCGGAACGGCACGTTGAGCCCTATGTCATTACCATGCCTCCGCCCAATGCGAACGCACCCATGCATCTGGGGCATGCCCTGTTTGTAACCATAGAAGACATTATAATCCGCTATCAACGCATGCAGGGAAAAAAAGCCCTGTGGCAGCCGGGCACGGACCACGCGGGGTTTGAAACCCAGGTGGTGTTTGAAAAAAAGCTGGACAAGGAAGGCCGGAGCCGCTTTAAGATGCAGCGCGAGGAATTCTACAAGGAATGCTGGGACTTTGTTCAGAGCAATAAGCACATCACTGAAAACGGCCTTAAGCGCCTCGGGGCTTCCTGTGATTGGGACAGGAATATTTTTACCTTGGATCCGGAAATCATCAAAGTGGTTTACCAAACTTTCGCGCAGATGCACAAGGACGGGCTTATCTACCGGGGCGAACGTTTAGGCAATTGGTGCAGCAAACACCAGACCGCTCTCTCGGATTTGGAAACCAAATACGAGGAGCGGATTGAGCCTTTTTACTATTTGAAATACGGCCCGTTTGTTATTGGCACCTCAAGGCCGGAAACGAAATTTGGCGACAAATACGTGGTGATGCATCCGGATGACGCCAGATACGCAAAGTACAAGCACGGCGAAAAAATTGATTTGGAATGGATTAACGGCCCTATTACAGCCACAATTATAAAAGACTCGGCTGTGGACATGGAATTCGGTACGGGCGTCATGACTATTACCCCTTCGCATGACCCTGTTGACTTTGAAATCGCCGAGCGCCTGGATTTGGAAAAGGAACAGATTATCGACATGCGCGGCAAGCTCCTGCCCATAGCCGGAGAATTTTCGGGCATGAAAATTTTGGAAGCAAGGCCAAAAATTATTGAAAAACTGGCCGGCAAAGGCCTGGTGGACCATGTTGACGACAAGTACAAGCACAACGTACAAATGTGCTACAAGTGCAATACGCTGATTGAGCCGCAAATCATCCCCCAGTGGTACGTGGCTATGACCAAAACCCTGCCCGATGGACGGCCTGCCCTCAGAGATATGGCGGTTAACGCCATCAAAAACGGCGAGGTCAAAATTGTTACGGAAAAATTTGAAAAAATCTTCATGCATTGGATGGAAAATTTGCGCGACTGGCCCATTTCCCGGCAGATCTGGTGGGGCATCCCTATTCCGGTCAAATACTGTACTGACTGTAAAGAGGTTCTGGTGGACACTGAAGATAAAATCCAAAGCTGCCCGAAATGCAGCTCCCAAAACCTAGTCCGGGACCCCGACACTTTTGACACCTGGTTTTCTTCCGGACAATGGCCCTATGCCACGCTAATGGCTAACGATGCCAAAAGAGGCACCAAAGACATGGAAAAATATTTCCCCACCCAGGTCATGGAAACCGGCTGGGACATCCTGTTTTTCTGGGTGGCCAGAATGGTCATGTTTTCCTATTACAAAACCGGCAAGCCCCCGTTTGAAAATGTTTATCTGCACGGCTTGGTGCGGGATAAAGACCGGCAAAAAATGTCCAAAAGCAAAGGCAATGTCATTGACCCTTTGGGGGTAATAGATACTTACGGCACAGATGCTTTAAGGTTTGCCTTGGTTTTTTCCACGGCCGCTGGCAACGACATTCCCCTGGCCGAAGACAAGATTAAAGGCATGAAGCATTTTGCCAACAAGCTCTGGAACATTGCCCGGTTCATCATGACCAATGTTTCAGAAAGCGACTATACGTTTGAGGCCCAAACCGATGCGGACAAGGCCATTCTGGAGGCTTTGGAAAAAACCGTACAAAATGCCACCAAAAACCTGGACAGCTTCATGCTCCACGAGGCTGCGCAGGAAATTTATCAGTTCACCTGGCGCGAACTTGCGGATGTGTATTTGGAAAAAAGCAAAGAACAGCTCAAAGACGAGAAGCTTAAAGCTAACACGGAAAAAATCCTGCTCCATCAGCTGGTTTGGACCTTAAAACTTCTCCACCCGTTTATGCCGTTTATTACCGAGCACATATGGCAAATACTCCGAGAAAAAAGCCTGGTAAAGACTGACTGGCTCATGGTGGCAGACTGGCCCAAGTCCTAAACACAAAACCCCGCGGCTTACGCGGGGTTTTTCTTTTGGTATTCGGCCAGGCCAAACTTCAAAACTTGCATGGCATTTTTTAAGTCCGGTTTTTTTAGCACGCAGGCAATGCGGATTTCGTTTTGGCCCAAGCCGGGCGTAAGATAAAAATCTTGCATGGGCGCCACCAGCACCGTCTGATTGTTATAAGCAAAGTCTTCCAGCATAAACCTGACAAAGTCCTCGGCATCCTGCACGGGCAGCTGGGCGATAATATAAAACGCGCCCTGGGTGGGCCGAAAAGTTACGCCCGGCATCTTGGCCAGTTCCCGGCTGACCAGGCCGCACCGGGCCTGATATTCTTTGCGCGCTTTTTGGGCCAGGGTTTTGGCCTGGCGCAAAAGCGGCACAGTCCCCACCTGCTCCAAAGTGCCCACGGACAGCCGGGCTTGGGCAAAACGTAAAGCCGCGCCCATAATTTCGGGGTTAAAGCTGGCAAGGCAGCCAATCCGCGCGCCCGGCAGGGTAAACCGCTTGGACACGCTGTCCGTTAAGATTATCTGGTCCCGGTAAGCCTCGTACTTTAACAGGCACTCCGGCTGGCCCTGAAACCGGATTTCACGGTAGGTTTCATCCGCAATCACGAACAGGTCATGCTTGGCCGCAAAAGCCAGAATGGTTTCCAATTCTTTCTTCTCCCACAGCTTGCCCGTGGGGTTGTCCGGATTTACAACTACAATGGCACGGGTTTTAGGCGAAAGCTTTTGTTCCATTTCGCCCACCGAAGGCAAGGCATAACCGTTTTCAGGCTTGAGCCTTATTGGCTTAAGCACAATCCCCGCCATAGCGGCAAAGGACTTGTAGCTGACATACACCGGCTCAAACACCAGCACTTCTTCGCCCGGGTCGGCCGCGGCCAGCAAGGCAAAGAGAATGGCCTCCGCACACCCGGCGGTGGGAATAATATTTTCCGGCTGGAGCTTTACTCCCAAAGATTGGTAGTACTTCTGCCAGGCGGCCACGTGCTCGAAAAGGCCGCTGCTGGGCGCATAGCCCAAAACCTTGGGCTGGTAATTTCTGACAGCCTTAAAAAACGCGGGCGGCACCGAGTAGTCCGGGTCGCCGCTGCTTAACGCATAAACTTTCACGCCCCGGGCCTGGGCTGCGCGCGCCAAAGGCAAAAACTTGCGAATGGGCGAAGCCGGAGTTAATTGAGCGCGTTTGGAAAGTTTGGGCATAAAATTTAAAATTAACATTCCCAGTTTAACAAATCCGCGGGGCTAAATCAAAACCCCGTCCCTTTTAAGGGGCGGGGTTTTAAAACCGAAACTTAAATTTCTTCAGGCTTTTCTTCAGGCTCAGCCGGGGCGGCCACGGCCAGCAGTTCGGCTTCGCCGTCCAGCTCGCTCGGAGCCGAAGACCCGCCTTCGCCCAGCTGCAAGTTTTCCCGGGCTATACTGGCATTAAAACCTGTACCGGCCGGAATCAGCTTGCCAATAATCACGTTTTCCTTAAGGCCTCTTAGGTAACCGGATCTACCGGTCAC
>JAMCYA010000040.1 GCA_023473845.1 Patescibacteria group bacterium | reverse complement strand
CTCCCGGCTGAATATCTTTAACCCCCGTCACCAAGGTCTCCAAAGCCAGGCAGGGCTTCAGTCCCGGGATTTTTCCAGTTTGGTCAAACCCATACAAACCTATGCCCAACCTGACTACGTTGGCCTGGATTTCCGGACTAAAAGCCGTGCCCGCGGAATTCGACAAATGCCAGTACTTAATTCGGGGAAAAACGGTACGGCATTTTTGCACTACCTGGTTCCAAGCTGCAATTTGTTTTTCGGTGAATTCCCGGCTTTCGCCGTCCGCGTCCGCCAAGTGGCTGCACACGCCTTCAATTAGCAGGTTGGGGTTGGATCGGATGAGTGAAATCGCCTGCTCCAGCTGTTCAGGCAATACCCCCTGCCTATGCATGCCGGTGTCAATTTTTAAGTGCACCCGTGTTGGCCGGGCTAAATTTTTAACCAGCTCTTCCAGCTGGCCGAAACTGACAATGGTGAAAGCGACATCTTTCAAATTCGTGTTCGCCAAATGTTCGAGCGTGGAATAGCCAATAATCAAAATTTCGGTGGCAATGCCGCTGTTTCTTAACACCAAAGCTTCGTAAAAAGAATCCACCACAAAAAATGGCAGGCTGCGGTCATCCAAAATCTTGCCCACTTCCACCAAGCCGTGGCCATAGGCATTGCTCTTGAGCACGGGGGCAAACCGGACCGCGGGGAATTTATCCTGGAATTGCCGCAGGTTATTGCGCAGCCTATCTTTAAATACCAGCACTTTAACTAAGGGCTGGTATTTAAATCGGGGGCGGAATATTTTCCTAAGGATTTGCTTAAACAAAATTTTTAGGCCAATTTTTGAGAGAGATAAGCCACGAGGTCTTCCACTTTCACCCGGGGCTGCTCCTTGGTATCCCGGTCGCGCACGGTCACCATGCCGTCTTTTTCAATCGTGTCGAAATCCACGGTTATACAAAATGGCGTGCCAATCTCGTCCTGCGAATAGTAGCGCTTGCCCACATTGCCCCGGTCATCCCAAGCCACGGTAAAATGCGGGATCAATGTATTATAAATTTCTTTAGCTTTATCCACCAACTGCTGCTTGTTAGCCAGCAAGGGAAATACAGCAACCTTATATGGAGCCAATCGAGGTGGTAAGGCCAAATACACACGATCTGCCTCTTCGCGGTACGAATCCAGAAGCACCATAGCCATAAGGCGATTAATACCCACAGCCGGTTCTATGACGTGAGGTATAAATTTTTTATTGGTGTGGGGATCGGTGTATTCCAAATTGGCCCCGCTAAATTGCATGTGCTGTTTTAAATCATAATCCGTACGGTAAGCCAAGCCCCACAGTTCTTTAAAACCAAACGGAAAATTATATTCCATATCCTCTGTGCGCTTGCTATAAAACGATCTCTCTTCGTCGCCATGAACGCGCCATCTCAAACTTTCCGCTTTAACCCCCAAAACGTGGGTTACAAATTTCCACATATCCTTTTTCCAGGTTTCAAACAACTCTTCCCAGTTGGTAGTTTCCGGATCAAAAAAATACTCAATTTCGGCCTGTTCAAACTCTAAAGTACGGAAAATAAAATTGCCTTTGGTAATCTCGTTGCGGAACGACTTGCCGGTCTGGCCAACACCAAACGGCAACCTTACTCTTGTGGAATCCATAATATTTTTAAAAGCCAAAAAAATACCTTGCGCAGTTTCACCGCGCAAATAAACTTTGGATTCGCTTTCCTGAACAATACCAATGCTAGTTTCAAACAAAAGATTAAACTTGCGCACCTGAGTCCAGTCAACTTTGCCGCAAGTCGGACATTTTATCTTATTTTTTTGGATAATGGCATCAAGCTCAGACTCAGATTTTCCTTCTACTTTCATTTCGGGCAAGGCACCTTCTATAAGATGATCGGCGCGGGTGCGGGTGTGGCAGTTTTTGCATTCAACCATGGAGTCCGTCAGTCCCGCCACATGTCCGGAAGCAACCCAGGTTTTTGGGTGAAGAATAATAGACGAATCCAGCCCCACCATATCGGGGCGTGAACGCACAAAATATTGCCACCACGCATCAATAATATTCTTTTTTAATTCAACCCCTGCTGGCCCATACTCATACGAATTAGCAAGCCCGCCGTAAATTTCACTGCCTGGAAACACAAATCCGCGCCTCTTGCAGAGCGAGACTATTTTATCCATCAAATCGCTTTTCTCAACCATAATTTTTCCGTTAATGTCTTAAAATTATAACAAAAATGCTTATTTTAGACAAATAAAAACACCTCTTTAAGGTGTAAGGCGGGGTAACAATCAAGGCTGATTGCTACCCCTTTGTTGCCTCGGGCGCGCACCCGGCCTTTGCTAATATACATGACGCCCTGCGCCTGTTCGGGCGAAGAATCGTCTTTAAAAACGCATTTTTGCGGGCTAGCCATAGCTTCCAGCTCCTTGAGGGAAGTCAGTTTGCTGTTATCGGCTTTTTGTTGCCTTTCAGCGTCAACGCCCCCCGATTTTTTCGCACTGTTTTTTTGGCGGCTAGCCATAACCCCCCAAACCGCAGCCAACACCACCACAATAGCAATCGCTGTCCACACAACTTTCTTGTTCATATGTTTTTTGTTAATTTTGCTTGTTTGAATAACCATCTTTTATGCTGCCAGCCGGGCGCAGAGCTGGTCAATTTCCTGGGAAGGCATAATCCGGTCCAGCACCCCGCGGACAATTTTTTCGCGCCGGGCCCGGTCCCACAGCTTATCCGGCCCGCCCGGCTTTTTTTGTTTTTTCCATTCTTTCAAAGTTTCCAGCACATTCCGCAAAGGTATTTGCACCAGCACAATATCGGAAACCGGCGCCTCTTTGCCTAGCGCCGCCTTGACCCGGTTAATCTGCTTGGTTTTATGCGCCGCTTTTTCTGTGCTGCCATCCATGGTGAACTGCACGCCAATATCCGTAATCTGTTTTGTGGAAGCGACCCCGACCCCGCGGCGGTGAGCTTTGCGGTGGATAATAAAATCAATCTTGTGCTCCACGTCCTGCTGGAGATTGGTTTCTTCCACGGTAAAATCCGCGTCTAGGTCAATGGCGATTTTTTTGAGCAAGTTTCTCACCAACTTTTCCGCAATCAATCCGGCGTGGCTTTCGTCCGGCTCCTGCTCGCGGGCCAAGTAGGCCTTGCGCTTGCCCGAATCCACAACCGCACTCCCGCCCTTGTCAGCTGCAATTTGTTCGTCCAACAACTCGCGCAGCTGGCGGCGGGCGGTTTCCACAATGTACTTGTGACGCAATTCTTTGGGTACGGAAGCATCCAGGTTGTAAACGGCCTCCCACTCCCCGTCCGTCAAAATTTCGCCTTCGGTCAGAGCCTGGTTGCGGTCGTTAGCCAAAACCAAACCGCCGCGCAGCTCATCATATTTTATAGGCCGGGCATTGGGATAACTTTTGGTCCACTTTTCAGATTTGCGGAGTGCCTCCAAGTCCTGCCTGACTTGGGACAATATCCGCTGCTTTTGCAATTCCAGCTTGTAAACGCTTTCCTGGGTCTCTTTGGAATTGCCGTGCCTTAAGGCAAAATCAGCCTGCAACGCCGCAATGCCCTGCGAAGTTTCACCTGTCTTTTCCTGGCTGCTCAGCTCCTGTTTGGCTAATTTGGCGTATTCCCTAAAATTTGGTCCTGTTTCCGGCATAAGATTTTTTAATGCTATACCACCAGTATAAAACATTTATAGGCGAAGACAAGTTTGGCTAAAAAAACACCCCCGCCGCTGCGAGGGGTGTTTCTTATTACCTGTCAAAATTTCTTCTGGGCGGACGCGGGCCGCTGTGGCCGCTGCGGGAAAACCCGCCCGGCCTGGGACTGCGGGGCCTGAAGTCGTCATGGTTGGCCGAAGCCGCAGCCTGCTCCGGAGTAGGCGGTGCCGCAAACGGCTTATGGGTCAGGTTAATCCTGCCCTGTTCGTCGATTTCCGTGACTTTGACTTTCAAAGTGTCGCCGACTTTTACCACGTCTTCCACCCTGCCCACGCGATAGTTGGCCAGCTGGGAAATATGCACCAGGCCTTCCTTGCCCGGCAGGACTTCCACAAACGCGCCAAAATCCATAAGCCGCGTCACCTTGCCCTCAAATTCTTCGCCGGGCATAACTTCGCGCACTATGTCTTTAATCCAATTCACGGCCTTTTCGCTCATAGCCGCATCCGTACCGCAGACCATGACCAAACCGTCGTCCTCAATGTCAATCTTTACGCCGCCGCAAGCCGCAATAATCTCGTTAATGGTCTTGCCGCCGCTGCCGATAACTTCGCGGATCTTGTCCGGCTTAATGCGGAAAGAAATAATCCGCGGCGCATACGGGGACAAATCGGGCCGCGGCGCCGAGAGGGCTTCCTTCATTTTGGAAATAATGTGCACGCGCGCGGGCTTGGCCTGCTGCAAAGCCTTATCCAGAATATCAGCGGAAAGGCCTTTGACTTTCATGTCCAGCTGCAAGGCAGTTACGCCTTCTTCGCTGCCCGTAACTTTAAAGTCCATGTGGCCGTTGAAATCTTCAATGCCCGCAAT
>JAMCYA010000030.1 GCA_023473845.1 Patescibacteria group bacterium | reverse complement strand
ACGAAAAAGCCGTGCCCCTCTACGGCGAAAACGGGGAAGTGCCGGAAGCCATCCGGCAGCGCATTGAATACGAGCTGAACATTATTTGTAAAAAGGGCTTTGACACCTATTTTTTAATGGTGGCCGACGTGGTGCAGGGTGCGCATAAGATTGGCGCCATTACCAATACCAGAGGCTCGGCTGCGGGCAGCATTGTGGGACGGATTTTGGGCATTACCAACGTGGATCCGCTGTATTACGAATTGCCTTTCGAGCGTTTTTTGACCATGCACCGCCCTACGCCGCCGGATATTGATTTGGATATTGCGGACAACCGTCGCGACGAGGCCATTGCTTACATTACCGAGCACTATGGTAAGGACAAGGTGGCGCAGATCATTACTTTCGGGACCATGATGGCCCGCGCGGCCGTGCGCGACGTAGGGCGGGCTTTAGGCGTGCCCTATTCCAAGTGCGACCGCATCGCCAAAATGATCCCCATCGGCAAACAGGGTTTCCACATGACTTTGGACAAGGCGCTGGATATCAGCCCCGAGTTAAAAGAGGTTTACGACCGCGATCCGGAAACCAAGCGGGTTTTGGATATCGCCAAAAAATTGGAAGGCGGCGCGCGCCACGCCTCTGTGCACGCCGCGGGTATTGTCATCACCCCGACCGAACTGACCGATTACATGCCGCTGCAAAAAGAACCCGACGGCGAGCGCGTTATTACCCAGTACGACATGTACGCGCTGGACGTGAACGCCAACGGCAAAGCCATTGGCGTGGTCAAGCTTGACTTGCTGGGTATCCGCAACCTGTCCATTCTGGAAGCAGCGGTGAAGATTGCCGAAAAACGCCACGACACTAAAATTGACATCTACAATCTCCCCCACCCCGACCCGAAAACCTTTGAGCTGCTTTCAGCGGGCCTGACCTTCGGCGTGTTCCAGATGGGCAGCAGCGGCATGACGCGGTACTTGAGGGAATTAAAGCCCAGTTCCATTTTCGACGTCATGGCCATGATTGCCCTGTACCGGCCAGGGCCCATGCAGTTTATTCCGGATTACATTGCGCGCAAGCACAACGCCAAACTGATTAGCTATTTGGATCCCGCTCTGGAGAAAATTTTGCAAAGGACCTACGGCGTGCTGGTTTACCAGGATGACCTCTTAACCATTGCGCACGATTTGGCCGGCTATACCTGGGAAGAGGTGGATAAATTCCGCAAGGCCGTGGGCAAAAAAATTCCGGAGGAGATGGCCAAGCAAAAAATTAAGTTCATCCAGGGCTGCCAGAAAACTTCGGGCTGGAGTTTTGAAAAAGCCAGCGAGATTTGGGCCTGGATCGAGCCCTTTGCCGCTTACGGCTTTAACAAGTCGCATTCTGCATCCTACTCCATGGTGTCGTACCAGACAGCGTACATGAAAGCCAACTACCCGGTGGAATTTATGGCCGCGCTTATGACCGCCGAAGCCGGCGATGAAGACAAAATTTACGCTGCCGTGGAGGAATGCGCCAATATGGGGATTAAGGTCCTGCCGCCCGACATTAACCAGTCGCGCAGCGGTTTTACGGTGGTGGATGAAAAAAATATCCGTTTCGGCATGAACGCCATAAAGAATTTGGGCAGCGATGTGATTGAACGGACAATTGAAGAGAGAAAGGCCCGCGGCGCGTATACTTCCCTGGAAGATTTTTTAATCCGCGCCTACACCAAGAATTTGAACAAGAAATCCTGGGAAGCCCTGTGCAAGGCGGGCGCTTTGGACGCATTCGGCGAACGCGGGGCATTATTGGCTAATACGGAAGAAGTTTTAGATTTTGTGCGCCAGCATTTCCGGGCGGAAGCTGCGGGCCAGGGCGCACTGTTCGGCAAAAGCATGCAGGTGGGCCGTTTGAAACTGCGCGAAGTGCCGCCGGCAGCCAAAGAGGAAAAAATGCTTTGGGAAAAAGAGCATTTGGGCATGTATGTGTCCGCCCATCCTCTGGAAAGCTACCGCAAAGTGCTTTCTAACCTGAAGGCGGTTAAGGATTTGACTCCCGAAGAGCTGGGCACTAACCAGGTGATGGGCGGGATTATTTCCCGGCTTAAGCGCACCCTGACCAAAAAGCAGGATCCCATGGCTTTCTTTACGCTGGAAGATGCCACCGGCAGCATTGAGGTGCTGGTGTTTCCCAAGGCCATGGAGAACGCGCTCAGCCTTTTGGAAAACGACAGGATTGTCCAAGTAAGGGGGCGACTGTCCGACAAGGATGAGGAATTCAAGCTGATTGCTGACGAGTTAACCCAATTGCCCAACGACGACCTGTATCAAATGGCTTTGTCGGAAACGGAAAAAAACAAACAGGTAATTTTGCACATGCCCCGCCTGGCTGCGCCCGAGGTGCTAAATGAAATTAAAAGCATCTTGAAAAAACACCCCGGCAATGCCCAGGTTTATTTGTCCATCGGCATCGGACCCAACGCCAAGAAAATGAAAACCCAAACCCAGGTGACAATCGGCGGTGATTTACTGGCGGAATTAAAAGCAGTTGCCGAAATTGGCAAGATTGATGTACAATAAATTCCGCATAAATAAGCCTTTGTTGTTTGTGGACAACTGGTGTTGCGCCAATTTATAGGTTTTGTTATACTTTTTACAGTTCTTCAAACGAAGATCCGGCGACCAACCGGTGAGTTTGGAACAAGTCAATCAATAATCCAGACCGGTTCTAGAGACTGCCTGGATGAAAAGTCTCCTGCGCAAGCAAGAGAGAACTGGGACGGAAACGTCTTTGGTTCCTAAGCCAAGACCCCAGGGTTGGGTTATCTATTTTAAGGTAATCCTGCCCTGGGGTTTTGTTATTTGCAAAAAAAGACAAAGATTTGGAAATCTTTGTCAGAAGGAAGCAGTGTAGCCAGCCGCGAGGTTAACAGTTTGTAGCCCTTATATTTATGGGCGTCACCTGACCGGTTTTGGGGCGGGGTTTTACATGACTTCCTCCTGACAAAGACTAAACAGCATAGCAGAAACTAATCACCTAGCGCAATATGGCTGAACCGGAAAAAGAAAATAGCATCCGCCGCCTGTTTGAGGATTTTGAAAACCTTTCCGAGCAGGGCAGAACCGCCGAGGCCCTGGCTGTCATCGACCGCGCCAGCGTGGATGCGGCCGCGGCCAAGCGTTCCGATTTGGTGGTGGAGGCCTTAAATCACAAGCTGCACATTTTTAAGCACCTGTATCAAAAAACCGGACAGGAAATTTATCTGTTGCTGATGCGCAGCGAGGCTTTTGCCGCCCTGGCCCTGGCGGACAGGTTCCAGGTCTCCGGCGCGCCCAAAGCTGCAGCGCTGCTCAGGTATGCCGACACTTTTTATATGGAAGGCAAATATCAGGAATCCACGGCGCTGTATGCACAGGCGCTGGAAGTCCTGCCTAAAACCGTTTCAGGAGCATACGCCGAATTTTTAAGTCATTATGCCATCTCCGAGCTTAAATGGCGCCAAAACCCAGAGGCTCTTAAAAAATTGCTTGAAGCATTGTCTTTAGCGGAAGCCGACGGCGCGCTCAGACCGTTCCATAAATTAATTATCCTTTCCGGCATTCAGGCCCGTTTGGCCGAAGCCAGCACAATTTTAAATAACAGAGCAGAATCAGAACAATATTTTACCCGCGCAGAAGAAAATGCCTTAAAATTGGAACGGGAATACGGCATGCCCATGCGCAGGATACAACTGGAAAATTTAAAGCAACAATTAAACTTATAAACATATGGAAAACGAAAAATTGCACCACATTCGCCATTCTTTGGCCCACATTCTGGCCTCCGCTGTCGTGGAAATGTTCCCGCAGGCAAACTTGGGCGTGGGTCCGGTCATTGAGAACGGCTTTTACTACGACTTTCTCCTCCCCCGCCCCATTACCCCGGAAGATTTGAAAAAAATTGAAAAGCGCATGCGCGAGCTAGTCAAGCAGAAGCTGCCGTTTGAGCGGCAGGAAATGTCCACCAGCGAGGCCAAAGATTTTTTTAGGAACGCAAAGCAGACTTTCAAAGTGGAGCTGATTGAAGATATCGAAAAATTCGGCACCACGGAAATGGACCAAATAGAAGGCCAGGCGGGCAAGCCGGGGGCTGCGGAGAAAAAAGTGGAAAGCGTGTCTTTGTATAAAACCGGCAAGTTTGTGGATTTGTGCCGCGGCGGGCACGTGGAGAACACTTCGGAGATTAAGACCGACGCGTTTAAGCTGGACAGGTTCTCCGGCGCCTATTGGCGCGGCGACCAGAAAAATTCGCAAATGCAGCGCATATACGGGTTGGCTTTTGAAACCAAAGAAGAGTTGGACGCCTACTTAAAAATGGTGGAAGAAGCCGAAAAACGCGACCACAGGAGTTTGGGGCCCAAGCTTGACTTGTTTATGTTCCATGAGTACGCCCCGGGCATCCCCTTCTACTTGCCCAAAGGCAGCATTGTCAGAAACGAGCTGGAAAAATTCGTTCGCGCCGTTTCCTACGGCCCGGGTTACAGCGAGGTGCGCTTGCCGCAGCTTTTCGATTCGGAGCTGTTTAAGACTTCCGGCCATTGGGAGCACTATAAGGACGACATGTTTATCCTGGAAAGCGAAGGCCGCACTTTTGGCCTAAAGCCCATGAACTGTCCGGGCCACATGCTGCTGTTTAAGCAGGGCCTGTATTCTTACCGGGACTTACCTTTGCGGTATGCGGAAATGTCTACTCTTTACCGGAACGAACTTTCCGGCACCCTGTCCGGCCTGACTCGGGTTAGGGCTTTTGCCCAGGACGACTGCCATATTTTCCTGGCTCCGGAACAGGTCGCGGACGAGGTGGCGGAGCTGCTGTCGCGCATCCAGAAGATTTATGCGGTCTTTAACATGCAGGTGGAAGATGTGGCTCTTTCCACTAAGCCTGAAAAATCTTTAGGCACCAAAGAGGAATGGGATACGGCCGAGGCGGCGCTGGCGGAAGCTTTGAAAAAAGCGGGCTGGCAGTACGAAATTAATGCCGGAGACGGCGCGTTTTACGGGCCAAAAATCGATATGCGCATTCGGGATGCCTTGGGCAGGAAATGGCAGCTGGCCACAATCCAGCTGGATTTCCAAATGCCCCAGCGCTTCGGTTTGGAATATGTGGCGCCCGACAGCAGCCGCAAAACGCCCATTGTCATCCATCGCGCTTTGCTGGGATCTTTTGAAAGGTTTCTAGCCATTCTGATTGAGCATTACGCGGGGGCATTTCCGTTATGGCTCTCGCCTGTTCAAGTCAGTATTTTGCCCATTTCAGAAAACCAAACAGCCTATGCCGGAGAAATAAAAGACAAGCTTTTGGCTGTTAACGCAAGCTGGCGCATGGAGGTAGATGCGCGGGACGAGTCCATTGGCAAAAAAATCCGCGAAGCTACCATGCAAAAGGTCCCATACCAGATTATTTTAGGCCAAAAGGAAGCGGATGCGGGGGTGCTTAGCGTGCGCACCCGCGAAGGCGAAGACTTGGGGCAAATGAACCTGGAAGCTTTTGCGGAAAAATTGCAAAAGCAGATTATAGAAAAAAAATAGTAAAAATGGAAAAGCGGGCACTCCTCCTGGGGTGCCCGCTTTTGTCTCGACTGCTGTTGTTAGTTTTGGCTGCGCTTCCGCCACTTGCGGAAGCCGCCTAAGATCACGAGACTGCTGCCGAGCAGCAGATAGCTGGCTGGCTCCGGCACGGTCGAGGCCGTGCCTTGATACATGACCCCGAAGGGCCCGCCCCCGCGCTGATACGCCTCAATACGTAAGCGGGAAAAGCCGCTGGGGTCGACCGCAAAGCTGCCTATCCAATTCTCGTTCCGTTCGCAGCCAATCTGCCCGGCTGCACAGTGTCCGTCTTGAACTGGATTCGGCGCTTTCAGCAGTAAACCGTACGGATTGCTCGCGTCTTCCAGGAAAACCCCTGCGGTGTCATCCGCGAAGATGTTCAAGGAAGCCAGGTAGGTGCCGACCGGCAGAACTTCGAAAAAGACTGCGGTGGCCGGTCCGGGAATGGTCGTGTTGGGCGGCGAAATCGCGCCCGCGCCGTCACCCGTATTGGCGTAGCTGCTCCAGCGGCCGTGCGGCAGCTGCGGTGCCCACGCCGGATCCGGGATGATGAACTGGTTCGACCCGTAAACGAGATTGTGAAGGTTGTACTCGTCCGTAAGGTCCGAGCCGAAGGTGATGATGCCTGCTTGCGCCATGCTGGCCGCAAGAAGCAACACTAACAACAACACACATGGTTTATGCAAACTATAGTCCTCCTCGGACTTGGAATCCACCCGGTTGTCCGAATGGTGCTTTTATTTAAGCACAAAATTGATATTTTGTCAAGACGTAAACAATAAAAAAAGAATGCTTAAATTTAAGCATTCTTTTAAAAAATTAGATGTTCAGGTGAGAATTCTTGCGCCGTACTCTGTAATGGCAATGGTATGTTCAAAGTGGGCCGATATCCCTCCGTCTTTGGTGCGGATAGTCCAGCCGTCCGGATCAAAGTCTACGAAATATTCGTGTTCGCAGAGCATGGGTTCAATGGCCAGCACCATGCCGGTTATTAAAACCTGCCCGGCCCCCTTTTTTCCGTAGCACGGCACGGACGGGTCTTCGTGCACATCGTAACCCACGCCATGGCCGACTAAGTCGCGCACCACGGAAAAACCCGCGGCCTCGGCAGTGGATTGAATGGCAAAACTGATATCGCCTATGCGGTTGCCGGGTTTGGCTTGCTTAATGGCCGCATTCAAAGATTTTTGAGTGGCTTCCAAAAGTTTTTCAGCCAGCGGCGAGACTTTGCCAATGGGCACGGTAATGGCCGTATCAGTAAACAACTCTTTGTATTCCATGCCAATATCAAGACCCACAATGTCCCCGTCTTTTAAAAGTATCTTTTTGGAGGGAATGCCGTGCACGACTTCGCTGTTGACCGAGGTGCACAGGCCGGCTGGGTAGGGATTTTTTTTGCCGCCATAGCCTTTAAAGCTCGGCCTGCCGCCGGCTTTGGCGATTTCGTTTTCCGCAAATTCGTTCAGTTCCCAGGTAGAAACGCCGGGCTTGGCAAGCGCCGCCGTGCGGTAGAGGATATCGTGGAGGATTGTGCCGCCTTCGGCAATCAGGCTAATTTCTTCCCGGGTTTTAATGGCCCCTTTTTTCATACTGCTCCAACATGGTTAGGATTTTTTTCCGGGCCCCGGCAATCGTGCCCAGGCTGGAAATTTTTCTGAACTGGTATCGGGTTTTAAAAAACTTTACGACCTCGGTAATGTTTTTTTTGTAGTAGGCAATGCGGTTTTTTAGGGCCTGGTTGTTGTCGTCCGGCCGTTTGCTGAATTTGCCCTTAAAATATTCCTTGCGGCTGGTCATACGGCGGATAGTTTCGGCCAGCGGGATGGAAATGTAAACAAACAAAGGAGTGTCCCGGTTTTCTTCTTTCAGCCATTTGGCCACCAGCTTGGCCTCGCCAATCATTTTGGGCGTGCCGTTTAAAAGCAGGCCCTGGTTTTTCGGCACCGCACGGATGCGGTCGCGCAGAATCTGCCTGACAATTTTCGTGGGCGTGAGCTTGCCCTTTTCCAAAGTTTCGTCCAGCCGGTATTTTTTTCGCAGTCTCGGGTTTTTGGCAATCGCCCTGAGCTCCCGTCCCATATCTAAATCATACATGCCGTATTTCTGCGCAATAAAAGCCCCGTGCGTGGCTTTGCCCGAGGCCGGATCGCCGAGCAGTATGATATTCAGGGGAGGCTGCTGCTTCATTTAAATACCCAGGGCTTCATTAATTTTGGCGCTGACTTTTTCTATGGCTGGCGTGCCGTCAATTTCAAAAAAAGAGGTTTCCTGGTTCAAATAGTCCAATACCGGCAAGGTGGCTTCGGTGTATTGCTTGAGCCTGAGTTCAATTGCTTCCTGGGTATCGTCCGCGCGGCCTTCCTTTTCCGCCCGCAGCCTAAGCCGTTTGAAAGTTTCTTCTTTGGGCAGGTTGATATACAGCGTTACAAAATTTTTTCTGCCCTGTTTTTTCAAAAAATCCATCAAAAATTGGGCCTGGCCCAAACGCCTGGGAATGCCGTCAAAAATTACGCCTTTGTCTTTGGGAATCTGGGCAAAACGGGAATTGACGACCTCGTAAATCTGGTCGTCCGAAAGCAGAATACCCTGGTCAATCAAGCCTTTGATTTTTTTGCCCAGCTCGGTCTCCTCTTGCGCCACCTGCCTCAGGATGCCGCCCATTTCCCAGTAAAAAAAGCCAAGTTTGGCTGCGAGCATTTTGGCCTGGGTACCTTTGCCGCTGCCCTGGGGACCGATAAAAAAAACCGTATTGAGTTCCATAAATTTGGGTTAATACGATAATTATACAGGAAATTGGGTTTGGCTTCAAATTATGGTATAATAATTTAAACAGTTTAGGTTAAGAAACAAAAAGAGTTCGTGGAAAATTTATTTTTTGAACTTACAATTGTCTTAATTTTGGCGGGCCTGGTGGCTTTTATCATCAGCCTGCTCAAGCAGCCCAGCATTATTGCCTACATTCTCACAGGCATTATTTTGGGGTCTTTCGGGTATTACCGCCTGCATATGGGGGGAACCTTGCAGAGCCTTTCCCAAATTGGCATTACCCTGTTGCTGTTCATGGTGGGCTTGGAATTAGATGTTACCCAGCTGAAAAAAATCGGCAAAACCGCGCTGCTGACAGGCGCGGGCCAGATACTTTTCACCAGCGTGCTGGGTTATGCGCTTTTGCGCGCTTTGCATTTTTCGCCCGCCTCTTCCCTGTTTATGGCGCCCGCCCTGACTTTTGCTTCCACTATTATTATCGTCAAGCTGCTCACCGAAAAAAAGGAGCTGCAAAGCCTGTACGGCAAAATTGTGGTCGGCGTGTTTTTAATGCAGGACTTTGTGGCTGTGCTAATCCTGCTGGCCCTGGCCAGCGTGTCTTCGGAAACCGCCAGCCTGTATAGCGGCCTGCCAATCTGGCAAAACGTGATGTTTACCCTGGTGCGGGCGCTGATACTTATTTTGTTTGTGGCCTGGATGTCGGCCAAGGTTTTTCCCAAAGCCGTGCGTGTAATTGGCAAGTCGGAAGAATTGCTGCTGATTTTTTCCCTGGCCTGGGCCTTGGGCCTGGCCGCCTTCGTTTCCCTGCCAGTAGTGGGTTTTTCCTTGGAGATTGGCGGGTTTCTTGCGGGCTTGGCTTTGGCGCGCAGCGCCGTGCATTACGAAATTAGCGCCCGCATCAAGCCTCTCAGGGATTTTTTCATTATTATTTTTTTTATTGTCCTGGGTTCCGGCTTGGGTTTTGGCGATTTTGGCAGCATGATGGTTCCGGCCATAGCCGTTTCGGTTTTTGTGCTTTTGGGCAACCCGCTCATCGTTATGCTGCTCTTGGCCCTGCAGGGCTATAAGCCCAGGACCGGGTTTTTTGCCGGCGTGACCGTGGCGCAGATTTCCGAATTCAGCCTGATTCTCGTGGCGCTGGGCCACAAGCTGGGAATTTTAAGCCGCGCCCAGGTTTCCATGATGACTTTTATCGGCATCATTACATTCGCCCTCTCGTCTTACATGGTAATGAATTCGGCCAAGCTGTATGACTGGCTAAGGCCAATGTTAAAGCACTTGGATTTTTTCAAAGGCAGCGCGGAAAAGAATATGGATGTGACTGTGCTCAAGAACCACGTTATTATTGTGGGCGGGCACCGCATGGGCCGGCACTTGATTGCAACTTTATCCAAAACCCGCCAGCCGTTTGTACTGGTGGATTTTAACCCCGAGGTGGTGGAAAAATATTTGGAAGAGGGGCTCAAAGCGGTGTGCGGCGACATTACGGATACCTACATCCAGGACCAGGTAAACCTGTCCGATGCCAAGCTGATTATTTCCACAGTGCCGGACTTAAACGACAACCTTGCCCTGTTGGACGCGGTAAAAAAGCTGAATGCGGGCAAGAAGCGCCGTCCCAAACTTATTTTCATTGCCCAGGATGAGGAAGAAATTAAATACTTGTACAACCAGAATATCGACTACGTCATCTCGCCGCATTTTATGAGCGGCTTGCATCTGGCCAAGATTTTGGAAGACGACCATTCTTTTCGCGGGCTTAAGCGTTTGCGCGAAGGCCATCTTAAAATGATGAGCTAAGACCGCCAGGCTTTTTGCCGGGCGGTTTTTTATTTCCCGGGTTTTTTGGTAGAATTAGCCTATGAAACTATACAACACCTTAACCAAGAAAATAGAAGAGTTTAAACCCATCAACCCCGGCCACGTGAACCTGTATACCTGCGGGCCCACGGTTTACAACTACGCCCACATTGGCAATTTGCGCAGTTATATCTTGGCGGATTTGCTTTACAGGACTTTAAAATACAGCAAGCTTAACCCGATTTGGGTAATGAATATCACGGATGTTGACGATAAAACGATTAAAGGAACGATTGAAAAGTACGGCAAGAATGCCACAGTTGATAATTTGCGAGAGTTTACCCAATTCTATTTGGATGAGTTTAAGAAAGACCTGGACGAGGTAAATGTTTTGCGCAAAGAAATAACGTTTTATCGGGTTACCGACGTTATCCC
This sequence comes from Patescibacteria group bacterium, assembly GCA_023473845.1. Taxonomy (GTDB): domain Bacteria; phylum Patescibacteriota; class Doudnabacteria; order UBA920; family UBA920; genus JAMDEL01. Next base: position 10,892 of record JAMCYA010000030.1, on the reverse strand, counting down.
TCAGATCCAGAAATTTATTGTGGATTTGGTCAAAAAGGGTTTGGCTTATGTCGCCGAAGACGGTATCTACTTCAGCATTGAAAAGTACCAACAAAACATTGGCGACTATGGCGAACTGGTCGGTCATAAATTTTTGGAGGGCAAAAAAATTGGCGCCCGCGTATCCGTGGATGAGTACGAAAAAGATAATTTAAGCGATTTTGTTTTGTGGAAGGCCCACAACCCAGAAACAGATGGTCAAATTTTCTGGCAGGATGAGTGCGGTGACAATGAAATAAAAATTATGAATGGACGGCCCGGTTGGCATATTGAGTGTTCAGTAATCAACAGGATTGGCTTTAACGGTGAACCTACAGATATTCATACTGGCGGCGTGGACTTAGTTTTCCCCCACCATACCAACGAAATTGCTCAGTCCCAGGCTCTATTCGGCAAAGGAAATTTCGTGCATCATTGGTTCCATTCCGAGCACCTCTTGGTTGATGGAAAAAAGATGGCTAAAAGTGCAGGGAATTTTTATATACTAAAAGACCTTGAGAAAAAAATTGCAAAAAAAATAGCAGGCGTATCGTTTAGGTATTTGTGTTTGCAGACTGGGTACCAAGAACAAATGAACTTTGTACTTGAAAATTTCATTGGTGCTTTGCATAATCTGGCGAGCATAATAGAGGCTCAGAGAAATGAAGATAAAGGAAAGACCACTGAGTGTGATTTAGAGATGGCTCAAAACAATCTTAATATACCTCAGTTACTTGCTGGTATGAACAAGCATCTTACTGAGTACAAGGAATATAATCAAATTTTGGGCTTGGATGTAGATTCAGATGAAGTCCAGTATTATTTTAGACCGCTTGAGGATTGGTCTTTACCAGAAGAAGTGGTTAATTTAAAAAATCAGAGGCGAATTGCGCGTGAGGGCAAGAACTTTGCCAAATCCGACGAGCTTAGAAAACAGATTGAAGATTTGGATTACGAAGTCTTAGACACACCGGAAGGCCAGAAAATCAAGCGGAAAATCAGTCTCTAACCCAAAAAGTGCATGGAAACGCTTAAAACAGCCCCTTGTAGGGGCTGTTTTGTTGTCCACCGTTAATCTACCGAATACCCACAAATAGGCTGAAAACAGGGCCTTTTACGCTATTTTTAGTTTTAGTTGATTAGGCTATAATGAGTAGGCAACCTGATTCAAAACTAAGAATTTTCCCAATATGGCAGATAACCAAACCGCAGTCCGCTTACCGCCCCAGTCGCCCGAAGCCGAAGTTTCGGTTCTGGGCTCCCTCATGCTCGATAAAGACGCAATTATTAAGATTGCCGACGTAATTTCCCCGGACGATTTTTACGACAACCGCAACCGGCTGATTTACGAGGCCATGCAGTCCTTGTTTGCCAAAAGCGTTTCCATTGATATTTTGACCGTGACTAATGCCCTGGAAGAAAGAAAGGCCTTGGACAAGGTCGGCGGGGGCAGCTACCTCACGGAACTGATTAATTCCGTGCCTTCGGCCGCCAATGTGGTCCACTATGCTTTCATTGTCAGGAAAAAAGGCACGCTCAGGCGGTTGATTTCCACGGCCGGGGAAATCAACAATCTGGCGTACGACGAGGACGCCGAAATTGAGCAGATTTTGGATAAGGCCGAAACCCAGATTTTTGGCGTATCCCAAAAACACCTGAAGCAGAATTTCGTTTCCATTAACAACATTTTGTCCGCGACTTTTGAGCGCATTGACGAATTGCACCGCGACCAGGGCAAGCTCCGGGGCGTAGCCACGGGCTTTGTGGATTTGGACCAAAAACTGGGCGGCATGCAGAAGTCCGACCTGATTATTCTGGCGGCGCGGCCTTCCATGGGCAAAACTTCTTTGGCTTTGGATATTATCCGCCACGTGGGCGTGACTTCCAAAGTGCCGGTGGGGATTTTTTCTTTGGAAATGAGCAAAGACCAGCTGGTCGACCGCCTGCTGTCCGCGCAGAGCGACGTGAATTTGTGGAAAATCCGCACCGGGCATTTGAACGACGAGGATTTTGAAAAAATCGGCGAAGCCATGGGCGTGCTGTCCGAGGCCCCGATATTTATTGACGACGCGGCCGGCAGCAGCGTAATGGAAGTCCGCACCAAGGCGCGGCGCCTCCACATGGAGCACAATGTCGGCATGCTGGTGATTGACTATTTGCAGCTGATGTCCGGCAAGAATACGGACAACCGCGTGCAGGAAGTTTCCGAAATTTCCCGCAGCCTGAAAATTTTAGCCCGCGAGCTGAACATTCCCGTAATTGCCCTGTCCCAACTTTCCCGCGGCGTGGAAAACCGCCCGGACAAGGTGCCGCAGCTGGCGGACTTGCGCGAGTCCGGTTCCATTGAACAGGACGCGGACGTGGTGATGTTTATTTACCGTGAAGACATGTACAAAGGCAAGGATTCCCGCCGGCCCAATATTGCCGAAATCCATATTAAAAAGCACCGCAATGGCCCGACCGGCGAGGTAGATTTGTTTTTTGACGCGGACAAAACCAGCTTTAAGAATTTGGATAAGACTTTCGATATCAGCCCCCAGGCCGTAATGAGTTCCTTAAACCAGCTTAACCCCGAAGAAGTTTAAGCCCATGACCCGCCTCCCCTCCTCCATTCAAAAACTTATCAACGAGTTTTCCCGTTTACCCGGCATCGGCCCCAAGACCGCCCAACGCCTGGCGTTTTATCTGTTGAAAAAAGACAGCCTGGATTTGGAATCCCTGGCTGGCGCCGTGGCCAACCTGAAACAGAACGTGACTTTTTGCAGTGTTTGCCACAATATGGTGGAAACGGATCCCTGCTCCGTATGCACGGACGAACGGCGCGACCAGGGCCTGATTTGCGTGGTGGAAGAACCGCTGGATGCCCTGGCCATAGACAAGACCGGAAATTTTAAGGGCGTGTTCCATGTTTTGGGCGGAGTGCTCAACCCTTTGGAAGGCGTGGGCCCGGAACATTTGAAGATTGATTCTCTGGTGGCCCGCGTAAGCCGGCCGGACGCGGTCAGGGAGATAATCATTGCCACCAATCCTTCTTTGGAGGGCGAAACCACGGCCATGCATCTGCAGAAAATTCTCAAACAGCAAGCCCCGCAGCTGGTAATTACCAGAATCGCCCGCGGCCTGCCCATGGGCGGCGATTTGGAATATGCGGACGATATTACCCTGACCCGGGCCATGGAAGGCCGCCGGGAAATATAAAGCCAACTAAAAACCCCCGCTTATACAGCGGGGGTTTTGTTTTAGATCTTGGTGATTTGGATTTCAGTAAAGTGCTGGCGGTGGCCAATCTTGCGGCGGTACTTGCTTTTGGCTTTGTATTTCAGGACTTCCACTTTTCTGCCTTTACCCTGTTTTAAAACCTTGGCCTCTACGCTGGCGCCGGAGACATAAGGCTTGCCCAGCTGAAAAGTTTTGCCGTCTGAGGTAAAAAGCACTTTTTCAAATTTCAAAGTTTGGCCGGCTTCGCCTGCCAGTTTTTCCACTTGCAGCTTCTCGCCTTTTTTGACCAGATACTGCTTGCCGCCAGTTTCAATGATTGCGAACATAGTTTAACGGGAAAGTTTAAGGATTCAAAAATTACTTTGCTATTTTATCATTTTTGGGCTTTTTCGTCAACCTTATCAAACAGGTCGGGAATATGGGGGTGCTGGCGCTTGTAAATCATGACTAAAGCCAGGGCTAAAACCACCATGACGCAGAACAGCACGCCCAGGGCGATTAATTTGCCCATGGATTGCAGAAATACGGCTGTAAACCCGAAAATTGCGGAAATGCCGTATAGCACCAGCACGGCTTGGCGCTGGGACAGGCCGATATCCAGAAGGCGGTGGTGCAAGTGGCTTTTGTCCGCTTTAAACGGGCTTTGTCCGTACCACAGCCGCCGCATAATGGCCCAAGCCACGTCTAAAATGGGAATGCCCATAATCAGCAGCGCGGTGGCGATTTTTCCACCCAGAATGATGGCTAAAACTCCCAAGCCAAAGCCCAAAAACGTGCTGCCCGATTCGCCCAGAAAAATGCTGGCCGGATGGAAGTTGTAGAGCAAGAATCCGGCAATCGCGCCCGTAAAAATAACTGCCAAGCTGGCTGTGATGGGCTGGTTAATGTGTTCGGTCAAAGATAGGGCAAATAAGGTCAGGCCGCCGATGAGCGCAATGCCGGAGCAGAGCCCGTCCAGCCCGTCCAAAAATTTGGTGGTGAATATCATACCCATCATCCATAGCCACATAATCAGCGCAGAAAGCCGGACGCCAAAAATTACCTGGCCAATGTTGAGCGTGCCGCCAAAAGGGTTGGAAAGCGTGGTAATGCCCACGCCAATGCCGGAGGCGACCACGCACAGCGAGGCTAGGGCCGGGAACAGCCACAAAGCCCTGGGCGGCAGGTTGTATTTGTCGTCCAAAATCCCGCCCACCAGCAGCACAAGTCCGCCGCCGAAAATGCCCAGGAAAAATTTGAAAGGCACGATATTAAAATCGGGCCGTGATAACAGCAGGTAGCCGGCCGTGACAAGCACAAAAGACAAGAAGACCGCCACCCCGCCCAAAAGCGGCGTGGGGTGCTTTTGGATTTTTCTCGGGCTGTTAGGTATGTCCAGAATTTGGAAACGGAAAGCCGTCCTTTTAACCACGGGCGTAAACAGCGCGGACAGCAGAGTGGCGGACAAAAAATAGAAGAAGTACGGCATGTTATTTGCGGGGGGTGTTTACGGCTTGCATTTCTTTCATGGACAAGCCCGTATTTTCGCCCAGGCGGGCTTTGGGCGTGACCCAGAATTCCAGGTACTTGCCGAACATAAGGCGGGTTTGGGCTTCCACGGCCGGCAAGCTGCCAAAAATTACCGAAGCGATAGGCACTAAAAACCACTGCAGGTACATCATAATGCTGCGCCCCACGCCGTACTTGGCCGGCCGGGGCGGCAAAAGAATCATGTTTATGTATACGCTGAAAATCAAAAAGAAGAGTGCGGTATTCATCAGTACTTTGGTGATGAAGGGCAGGTTGAATGCCACCACTGTGGTGTAAAAATCGTCGCCGCCAACAAACAGCGGCAGCCAGCCGAGCATGGAAATCATAATGCTGGCCGTAGCCCAGTTGAAATTGCCTTCCACGTACTGGAAAAGTTTATAGAGCCGGTCCCAGAGGGGTGCATCCAGGGTCAGAAGCTTGGGCACCAGGTGCGGGTAGTATTCCACGTTGTAGGCCCAGCGCCGTTTTTGTTTGTACTGGTTTTTGATGGTTTCCCAGGTTGAGGCCGCCAGGCAGGTGTCCAGGCTAATGGGTACGAATAACGGCACTACATGGTAATCGCCCTTAAAATGCATATAGCACTGCCAGTAAATATAGCCGTCTTCATTGACAATGTCTTTTTTCCAGAAGCCGACTTTCATTAAAGTTTTTAGCGGCATGCTGTGCGATGAAAAAGTCCGCAGGCGGTCGGGCCGGCTGCTTTCGGTGAACTGCCAGAACGAATTGGAAACGCTGATTACCCGGATAAGCGCGGGGCTGTCCCAAATGTTGTTGTTGTATACCGCAATCGGCTGGTAGCTGCTCTGGTAAGGTTTCTCCGCAGTCAGGAACTCGTAGACCACGCGCGAAAAATACTGGGGATGGACAATGGTGTCGGAATCAAAATTCGAAACCAAAACCTGTTCTACGCCAATGCCCGCAGCCGCCAAATCGGGCAGGATTGCCTGTACGGCGTAGGAGGCATTGGCGCTCTTGCCTTTTATCTCCCCTGCCAGGCCGTCCGGGTGCGCGGTGACAAAAAACTTATAAAACGCCCCCTGGTATTTTTCCTTAATGCGGCTGGCTACGGCTCTGGCTTCCTGGCCCGCGCGCTCTTCGCTGGCCAAAAGCAGAAGCATTTTATCTTTTGGATAATTGGCGGCGGTTATGGCGTGGAGCGTGGAATCCAAAACCTCGAAACTTTCGTCCACAAAAGGAATGAGCACAAGCTGGTAATATTTTTTGTAATCCAAGCCAGTCCTGCCATTTTCCTCTAGCTGCTTCAGCCGGACAATTTCCCTGTCCAAGTATTTTTTTTCGCGCTGGCTGACCGGGCCGGTCCGGCGTTCTTTGAGGAACCCGATAAAGCCCGGCAAATCCTGAAGGCGCTCGGTCCAGTCCAGCCAGTCAATGGTGACAAAAAATTTAAATTTCAAATAACTGGACATTAGGTGGCTGGCCACGTTTAGAGCTTTCAGCACCCAGTACAGGTCAAAACATACAATGAAAAGCGCGGCCCAAACCGGCTGCAGGTAGGACAGGGTTACGGCCAAAATAAACACGGTCCAGAAGTGGAGTCCTGGCTGGATTTCCCAAAACCTTTCAGTAAGAGTGCGCTTTCTGAACATTAGTTAACGGTTTTTAAAAACAGGGCCGCGGCCAAGAGCAGCAGCTGAACGACCAGAGTTACAAAAATAGCCATGGCTGCCAGAAAATCCGCCCGGTGCCTGAGCAGGCGGCTTAACAAATAATTTAAACTTAGGATGGCCAAACCGACCAATGGAATCTGGTAGAGATTGTAGCCCTTGCCGTACCATTCCACCCCGGTAATCACGTTGTATTTTAAGGCAAAGGTGTTGCCGGAAGGCAGAATTTTGTAGTAAATGAATAAAAATGTTATAATATTAAAAATCAGGCACAAGGCCCAAAGAAACAAAAAATAATTATTTTCTTCAACTTTGGCAAGCAATTTCATGCATAAATTATACTGAAATTGCTGCCATAAAGCAAACACAAAAACTATGACCCGAAACCAAAAATATCTGCTGGCTGTAATTTTAATTCTGGCTGCTTTTTTTAGGTTTTACCTGCTCTTCCATTGGGATTGCGGCAACCAGTGTTCAATTAAGGATTTTAAGGTGGAAAACCTGCAGCCGGGCATGCCCGGCGGCCTGTTTCCCGACGAAGCCGCCAACGGCTTGGATATTAACTCAATGCAAAAAGGCGTACTCCAGCCTTTTTACGAACGCGGTAATGGCCGCGAAGCGCTTTTCTTCTATATGCTTTGGGGCAGCGTGGAGCTGTTCGGCAAGGGCGCCTGGCAGCACCATTTGGTTTCGGCTTTGGTGGGCCTTCTGTCGGTGTTCATGTGTTTTTTGGTAACCAAAAAGCTTTTCAGTTTTACTCTGGACCCGGAAGATGCGACCGGCAAGCATCGAGCCGTGAACATTGCCCTGCTGGCCACCTTCCTGATGGCTGTAAATTCCTGGCACATTGTGCTCTCCCGGACCGCTTTCCGTGCAATCCTTATCCCCCTGTTTGCTTCTTTGACTTTTTATTTTTTACTTTGTACCTATACCGCAGCCACCAACAAGAAAAAATTGTTGTACAGTTTTTTGACCGGTGCCAGTTTTGCTTTGGGTTTTTATACTTACATCGCCTTCCGGATTATGGCGCCGATTTTGTTTATGGTGCTGCTGTGGCCGCTTTTCGGAGCCCTGAAACAGAAAATCCTTAAGGCTGAAGTAAAGACATATTTTTGGCCGGCTGTGTCGTTCCTGGTGGCTTTTGTGATATTTTTCTACCCCATTGGCAAGTATTTTTACCAGCACCCGGGCTCTTTTGTGGGACGGGCCGGCCAGGTGAGCATTTTCAACCAGGAGTTGTATACGGTTAATGGCGTCCAGCTGACCAGTAAGCCCCCCCTTTCCGTGGTCGGTTCCGTGATGGGCGAAGTTTTTAAAACCCAGATGCTGGGCTTTTTCTTCCAAGGCGACTTGAATTGGCGGCAAAATGTTTCCGGCTACCCCTTCCTTTCCCCTCTCGTCAGCCCGTTTTTTGCCGTGGCCCTGCTGGCAGCTTTATTTTTTGCCATAGCGTATTTTTTTGCTCCGGCCAAAAGAAGCTGTTATTGGAAGTACTATCTGCTTATTGGCTGGTTTTTTGGCCTGCTCCTGCCCGTGGTCAGTACGGCAGAAGGCATACCCCACGGTTTGAGGGGTATTGGCGTAATTCCCCCCGTGTTTATCTTAACCGCATTGGGCCTGATGTGGTTTGCCGAAGGCGCTATGAGTTTCAGGGAAAAATTGTGGCAAAAAAAGCTGGGGTCAGGTTCGGTCTGGGACTGGAACAAGCCGGCTTCGGGCCAGCAGCGCTTTTATCAGTTTAACAGCAGGCTGCTTAAAGCGGTCGTGGCCCTGTTTTTTGCTGCTCTGGTTTTGCAAGCCTATTTTGCTTATTTTGTATATGCCGCCAACAGCCCGGAAAATTTTTATGCCTTTCGTTCCGACCTGAGCCCCGTAGGCAGATACTTAGTGGAGCGCTGCAGGAAAGATTCCACTTATTTGGTACTGGATAAATTTTCGGTGCAGACCACGGACTACATTACCAGCGACCCTAAGGGCAATTTTGACAGCCCATGCAGCGTGCCTTATGTGCAGGTGGACCCTGAAAATTCCTGGGAGCTCAAAGGTCTGAAGGCCGGCGACCAGATTGTGTTTACCCAGAGTTCGATTTTTGACATTAAAAAATTTAAAGCATACCACCCGGAAACCAAATTGGTTTTGGAGGTGCGCAACCAGTTCGGCCAGGCAGCCATGGCCGTATACGAAGTTAAATAATTAAAATGAAAAATAAGTTTTGTATGCACATAAAAAGGTATTGGCCCATTGCCGGAATTCTGGCCCTGGCAGCCGCATTAAGATTTTGGAATCTAACGGCCATTTCGCTTTGGCACGACGAGGCTTTTTCCGCCCTGCTCATTCGCTATCCATGGAAAGAAATGATGTACCGCATCGGCCTGGATGTGCACCCGCCAATGTACTATGTTTTTTTGCGCTTATGGCATTATGTTTTCGGGGATTCGCTGCTTTCTTTGCGAGGCATGTCAGTCCTCTTCGGCGTCCTTACGGTGTGGGCGGTATGGCTGTTCGTCCGGGAAGCTTTTAAAAGCGAAAAACTGGCCTTGTGGGCCGCGCTTTTGGCAGCTGTCAATCCTTTCTCCGTCCAATACGTTACAGAGGCCCGGATGTATACCATGGGCGCCTTTTTTGCCGTACTCTCGGCTTACTTTTTAACCAAAGCTCTTCACCGCCAAAAAGACCTGTACGGGACCAGTAAGTTGGCCATGCCCCGCTTGCCTCAGGGAATTGCTTTAAAGCGGGATATGCTTTGGAATTATCTGGGTTTTGTTTTAAGTACAATCGTTCTAATTTACACTCACTATTACCTGCTGTTTACGGCAACGGCGATCTGTTTTTACGGGTTGGTTTATTTGTATTTTCATCACGAGGGCAGCATTAAAAAATATAGCTGGCTGTTGCTGTCTTTTTTGCTGATTGCCCTTTCCTTTTTGCCCTGGCTCAAAACTTTTTTGTTCCAGTACCGGCAGGTGGATGCTGGGTACTGGATACCTCCCATGGACCGGTGGAGTATTCCTTCCACGCTTTGGACTTTACTGTTCGGCATCGGCCATGATCCGGCAAAATTTAAAACCCAGATTTTGCTGGTGGTGACCTTTGTGTTTACGCTTTACTTTTTGTATCGGTTTCTTAGAAAAACCCAGGTTTTCGAAAAATGGCTGGTAATCTTGGCAATTTTAGCACCGTTCGGCGGCTCCTTCCTGTTTTACATTTTAGCCCGGCTGAAAGGCAGCAGTTCGTCCGTGTATTTGGTCAGATACTTTATTTTTACCGCTGCATTTTTGAATATCGCCTTGGCTGTCTGGCTGGGTCAGCTGCGTTATAAAAAAATCGCCTATCTCCTCTTTGGCGCCTGCGTGGCCTTTAATCTTATCGGTGTGTATGTGTACTGGCAGGATTTAGGCGTGCAGACCAAACCGGGAATGGCTGCGGCCGCCAAATTTTTGGACGCCAACGTACAGCCCGAAGACAAGCTGTACGTGGGCACAAGTTTTGAATTTTTCAATTTTAAGTATTACAACCAAACGCCGGTCAGGCCCCTGCTCTACACTGGCGGCAGCCGCGAGGTCAGTGACTTGCCGCACTTTGCCGGCACGGCGATTCTGACCAACCAAGACCTGCTGCCGGACTTTAATACCCAGGTCAAGCGCGGCGACCTGGTTTGGCTGCTGTGGACAAACGGATTTGGCTCCAGTAAGCCCGAAACGCCGAAAAACTGGGTCAGGCTGGATGAAAAAGGTTTTGCCGAAGTCAGGCCCTATGTGGGCACTTGGATTGTTGTGACCGAATACAAGGTGCAGTAAGCAAAATTAAAAACCGGACTTCGCCCGAAGCCCGGTTTTTTTAAAGCTAGGAAATGGTAGTGCCTTTGGCCGATCGGCCGGCCAACAGGCTGCGTAAATTTTTTATATCCGTACCGCGGGTGATAATAACTTTCAGCCTGTGTGCTTCGGCAAATTTGGCAGCCGTGGGGTCAAAGGGCAGGTTTGCGCCCGGGTCCCATTTATTCCCAACAATTTTGCGGAAATTTTTCCAGGAAATGCTTTTAATTTTTTTTGCATCTGGAAATTTTTTCGGGTCTTGCTCGTAAACAAAGTCTATGTTGCTGAGGTTGATAACCGACTGTGCCCCGTATGCTTGGGCGTATTTGACCGTGGCTCCGTCGGAGCTTCTGCCCGGCTTCCAGCCTCCACCCACTAAAATTGGCCGTTTAAAGGCAATTGGCCGCTCCGGATTGGTGGCCACTTCAGAATGCGCGTTTTTCCCGAACATTAGTTGGATCAGCTTGGCGTTGGTCCAGGTCACATTAATGCCCATCCAGTCCAGGTCTGCGGGGCGGGGCCGGCCGACTGTTTCCAGGGCGGAGTTGTATTCCCGGCAGAGCTGCCCTCCGCCCGTAATGATAATAAACCGCTCGCCTTTTTTTACCCGTTCTAGAATAAGCCGTTTGAAGTTTTTTAGAAAGGCTGTGTTGATTCTTCCAGGAAAAATGAGCGAACCTCCCAG
>JAMCYA010000026.1 GCA_023473845.1 Patescibacteria group bacterium | reverse complement strand
CATGCTGGGGGAAGGGCTTTTGGGCAAGGTAGGCCTGGCAGGTCTGCTGGATTTCTGGGGAAAAGTCCTGCCGAAATCCGCAGTCTTTCCCTTGATTTTGGAAACCGAGCATGATAAAGTGAAGGCAGATATAAAAATTCTAAAGACTTTGGCAGGGGGGCGAAGTAATAAAGGCAAATAATATGTCTATAGAACAACGGGGCCGGAACGGGGCGGAAATGTTAGGCGCCACCGAGTCTGAAATGTTGAATTATGAGGTGAATCGGCAAAAGTACAATCCTATGCCCGTGTCCGAAAAGCCTAAAAGCGTGGAGCAGCCCGATATCCGGGACGTTCTGCATAATCAGCGCTCTATGCTCCATAAGATTTTGCGCCATATTGGAATGGAGAAATAACCATGGAAGAAAATATCAAAGCTTTAATTGAACTGATCCAACAGTCCCCGTTAGACCAGACGGTGAAGGATATTTTAGTTCGCGATTTGCAGAGCGAAGGGCTGACGGACTTTTTAAAGGAACAAATCAAAGCGTACTGTTTGGAAGGCATTGAGAAGCTGGATAAAAAGATTGAAGAAACAGATAAACTGTTGAACACAAATCCAAGCTAACGCTTGGATTTTGCTTTACACCACCTTATGAAATTTAACGAACTCGAAACTTCCACACAGGTAATTTTAAAAGTTATTTTTGCCGGACTGATTTTGGCGTTTTTGTGGCTGATCAGGGATATCCTGCTCATTCTGCTTATTTCACTGATTCTCGCTTCGGCCATGGAGCCCATGGTGGATTATTTCAGCGAGAAACGGGTGCCCCGGGCAGTGAGCGTTTTGGCCGTGTACGCGCTAGTGCTCGCCTCGGTGACGTTTGTGGTGTATTTGCTGGTGCCGCCGGTTATCGGGCAGATGCGAGTGCTGGCGGAAAGGTGGCCGGACTACGCTTTGCAGCTGGAGAGGCTGATAGGCAATACGTCTGTATCCGTCGGCGACATTGGCAACTATTTTAAGCAGTTCTCTGACAGTTACAAAGGCGGTTTGCTGACGGGCACGGTGAGTGTATTTAACGCTTTTTTTACGCTAATCACGGTATTGGTAATTTCTTTTTACCTCGTGGCGGAAGACCGGGGCATGAAAAAATTTATTTCTACCCTGCTGCCTGTCCAGCATCGCGACTTTGCCGTAAACCTGATAGACAAAATTCAAAAGAAGATGGGCATGTGGGTGATTGGCCAGGTTATTTTAAGCGTGTCCATTTTTATCCTGGCCTTTATCGGCCTCAGCCTGCTCCGGGTGGACTACGCACTATTCTTGGCCCTGCTTGCCGGCATACTTGAGGTGGTGCCTTACATTGGCCCTTTCCTTTCAGCCGTGCCCGGTGTATTTTTTGCCTTTATCCAAAATCCGCCCTTGGCCCTGGCGGTTGCAATTATGTACCTGATTATCCAGAAGACCGAGGGTTACGTCCTGGTGCCTAAAGTCATGGAAAAAACCGTGGGTACCTCGCCCCTGGTGGTTTTACTGGCTTTGTTGACTGGTTTCCAGCTGGCGGGGATTGTCGGCTTGTTGATTGCCGTGCCTATTGTCAGCGCTTTGACTGTTATCATTAACGAATTTTTGGCTAGCGGCAAGGAAGAAAAAAGTTGAGAAAATCCGCAAAAATCGTTATAATAAAAGGGCTTTTATAGCCCTTTTTTCTTTTATGCCGGATAAATTTTATATTACCACAACTTTGCCTTATGTGAATGCGGATCCGCATTTGGGTTTTGCCTTGGAAATCGTCCAGGCGGATGCGATTGCGCGGTACCACAAGCTGCTGGGCGAAGAGGTGTTTTTCAATACCGGCACGGACGAACACGGGGTAAAAATTCAGCGCAAGGCCGAAGAACAGGGCCGGGAAACCCAGGGTTACGTGGACGAATATGCGGCCAAATTCAAAAATTTGATGCCAGCTTTAGGCATTTCTCAGGATATCCATTTTATCCGTACAACCGAGCCCAGGCACAAGGCGGCCGTCCAAGTGTTTTGGAAAAAATGTTTGGACAACGGGGATATTTATAAACAGGCTTACAAAGTAAAGTACTGCGTGGGCTGCGAATTGGAAAAAACCGACTCGGAGCTGGTGGACGGCAAATGCCCTATTCACCCCAATCTGGAAATTGAATTGATCGAAGAGGAGAATTATTTTTTTAAATTTTCCAAATACCAGCAGCCGCTGCTGAAGTTTTATGAAGCCAATCCGGAATTTGTGGTGCCGGATTTCCGCTTTAACGAAATTAAGCGGTTTGTGGAATCAGGCCTCCAGGATTTCAGCATTTCCCGGCTGAAGGAAAAAATGCCCTGGGGCATTCCCGTGCCGGACGACGACAGCCAGGTAATGTATGTCTGGTTTGATGCGCTGATTAACTATATTTCCACGCTCGGCTGGCCGGAGAACGAACAGCAATTCGGCCAATTTTGGCCCGGGGTGCAGATTGCGGGCAAAGATAATCTGCGCCAGCAGTCGGCCATGTGGCAGGCCATGCTGATGTCGGCCGGACTGCCGAATTCCAAACAAATCATCATACACGGGTTTATAACCAGCGGGGGCCAGAAAATGTCCAAGTCTTTGGGGAATGTCGCGGACCCGTACGAGATATTGTCCAAGCTGAAGGAAAAAGGCTTGTCCGAGGAGCAGGCGATAGATGCCTTGCGTTATTACCTGTTGCGGGAAGTGCCGACTTTTGAAGACGGCGATTATACCTGGGAAAGGTTCCAGGAAGCCTACAATGCCGGTTTGGCGAACGGCATAGGCAACCAAGCGAGCAGGATTTTAAAACTGGCTGTATCAAACCAGGTTTTGCCGCCCCAGGGCTTCGGCGACCAGGATTACCGGATTGAAGCCATGGGCAAATATAGGCTTAAGGAAGCGATGGACGAAATATGGAAGTCGATATCCGAGTGCGACGAATATATCCAGAGAACAGAGCCATTCAAAAAAATAAAAACTGACCCGGAAGCGGCCAAAGAGGATATTTTGCATACGGTTTTTCATCTTAGGGCTGTTGCCGAGCGGCTTAGGGCTTTTTTGCCCTATACCAGCGAAAAATTGTTGGCAGTGCTGAGGGACCCGAAGCTGGAAAATATCCCCAGGCTGTTTCCGAGGATAGAATAGGCTATGGCGACAAATTTTGGAGAAACAGAAGCGTACTTGGCAGAACAGAGGCTGGCTCATGAAGCAAGCCAGATTTTGGGCAGCGTAGGCCTCTCCATGGAAGAGTTGGGAAAAAAGAAAAAGGTTTTGGACCTGGGGGCAGGTACCTGCCAGGTTGAGCGGGCAGCGCGGGCGTTCGGTTTGAGGAATGTCGTTTCTGCCGGCATGCATTTCCCTAAGGAAGCTAAGGCCGCGGGGCTGGACTACGTGGAGATGGATGCCGCTCAGCCCTGGAAATTTGAAAAAAATTCTTTTGACTTGATTGTTTCGAGAAAAGGCCCGCTTTTTCACACGCGCACCAAAGATGAGGCGGTATTTATGCTGGAGGAAGCCTTGAGTACGCTAAGCCAGGAAGGCGAACTAAGGCTAAACCCTTTGCGTTTCGGTTTTATAAAAAATGAGATGTTCGCCAAGTACCCCAGATTTGCGGACTTGGAAGGCCAAATCAGGCACATGCGTTCGCTTCATGACCAGAAAGAGTGGGAAAAATACAGTTTGGAAGCCAACCAGGAAACCGCCAGCAGATTAAGAAGTCTGGGTTATGATTTTAGCACCGCGTTGCCGGAAAACACATCTGACCCGATAGAAAATAAAGGCTATTTAGTATTTAAAAAATAAATGCTGATTGACACCCACGCACATGTCAACTTCAAGGCCTACCAGGAAGATGCAAAAGAAGTTTTGCAGCGCGCTTTGGGTAATGGCGTGTGGGTGGTAAATGTAGGCAGCCAGATTGACACTTCCCGCCAGGCCGCCGAGCTGGCCGGACAATTTGCGGAAGGGGTATATGCGGTGATCGGATTACACCCTGAGCACACCCATTCGCAGCATGTGGACGAGGAAGAAACCCATTTTAAGACCCGCGAGGAAGATTTTAGCCTGTCAGCCTATGCGGAGCTTGTGGTTCATCCGAAGGTTGTGGGTATTGGCGAATGCGGGTTAGATTACTACCGGTTGCCGGAAGACAAGCTTTTGCACGAGGAGATTAAACGCAAACAGATTGAGGTGTTCAGGAAGCAGATCCGTTTTGCCAAACAGCACGACAAGGCTTTGGTGGTGCACAGCCGGCCGGAAAAGGGGAGCGATGAGCTGTATCATGACATGCTTCGGGTCTTTGAGGAAGAAAAAGTTAGCGAAATGCGTTTCGTAGTCCACAGCTATACGCACTCCCCGGAATTTTTGGAAAAATTTTTGGCTTTAGGCGCGTACGCTTCCTTTAATGGGATTATTACCTTTGACAAAACCGGCAATATGAAAAAGTTGGTGGAGCTGTGCCCCATGGAAAGAATGCTTTTGGAAACCGATTGTCCGTACCTGACGCCTGTGCCCAACCGAGGCAAGCGCAATGAGCCGGATTTTGTAAGATTTGTGGCTGAAAATG
>JAMCYA010000050.1 GCA_023473845.1 Patescibacteria group bacterium | reverse complement strand
ATTGGAAATAACCGGCTGGAAGCCCGGCCGCTTGTTCGTGGTAAAAAAAATCGCCAGCCGTTTTGCTGCGCCCAAAGTCTGGCAGACGCTTTTTAAGCTGGAGGCTTTGGATACTGAACTCAAAACTTCCTCCACGCCGCCGCGGGTGCTGCTGGATTTGATTTTGTCGCAGCTGCTTATGAAATAAGCCAAGTCTTCGGTAGCCAATTTAAAAGCCCCGTCTGCTTGAGCGGACGGGGCTTTTGCCTATTTATTTTGCCGGTAGATTTTCTTTCTTTCGATGGAAGAAAGCACGCGCTTTCTTAAGCGGATAGATTTGGGCGTAACTTCTACCAGCTCATCGGGACCGATGTATTCCAGGGCGAAATCCAAACCCACTTCTTTATGCGGCGTTAGGATTATGGCGTCATCCGCGCCCGAGGAGCGCATATTGGTAAGTTTTTTGGTTTTGCAAATGTTCAGTTCCAAATCAGTATCCACTGAATTTTTTCCCACCACCATGCCCTCGTAGACTTCCAGCGCAGGGCCAATGAACAGGGTGCCGCGTTCTTGCGCATTGTTTAAACCGTAAGCATTGGATACGCCGGCTTCGGAGGCAATTAGGGAACCGTGTTCGTTGCCCTTAAGGTCAATTTCGTGCACCGGCTTGTAGCTGTCGAAAAGGTTGTTGATGATGACCGTGCCGCGCGTCCGGGTCAGGAGCAGGTTTTTAAGGCCAATCACGCCCCGGGTCGGAATGAGGTATTCGGCGTGCAGCTCGCCCTGCTGTGTGGTCTCCATATGCTGGAGCTCGCCGCCGCGGCGCCCCAGCTCTTCAATGACTGCCCCCTGGTAATCTGTGGGTACATCAATGGTAACAACTTCATAAGGCTCCATTTTTTGTCCGTTTTCCTCATGGAAAATAACTTCCGGCTGGGAGACCTGGAGTTCGTAGCCTTCGCGGCGCATGGTTTCCACCAGCACGGCCAAGTGCAGTTCGCCGCGGCCGGCCACCAGAAAGGAATCGGAACCCTGTTCCAAACCGTCAACTTTTAGGGCCACGTTGGTTTCCAGTTCTTTAATTAACCGGTCGCGCAAATTGCGGGAGGTGACGAATTTGCCTTCGCGGCCCGCAAAAGGGGAGGTGTTTACGCCAAAAGTCATTTTTATGGTCGGGGGCTCAATGTCCACCGCAGGCAGCTGCACCGGGTTTTGCGGGTCAGTCAGCACGTCGCCGATGTGGATATCGTCAAAGCCGGCCACGGCCACAATGTCTCCGGCCTGGGCATCTTCCACTTCCACCTGTTTTAAGCCGTCGTACATGGACAAGGCGGTAATTTTAGAGGTGTTTTGGCTGCCGTCCATTTTTACCAGCAGCATGTTCTGATTTTTGCTGATTTTGCCCGAATAGATTTTGCCAATGCCCATGCGGCCTTTGTAGTTGTCGTAGGCCAGGGCCAAAACCTGCAGGGCCGAGGGCTAGCTGGAAGGCTAGGCGGGCGCAGGAATGTATTCAATAATGGCTTTAAACAGGGGCGAGACGTCCGGTTCGGCCGCTGCGCTGATTTTTTTCTTCAAGGTTTCCAAATCCTTGTCCGCCAGCCCTTTAACGCCGGAGGCGTAAATCACGGGGAAGTCCAGCTGGTGGTCAGTGGCCCCGAGTTTAACAAACAGGTCGAAAGTCTTGTTTAAGGTCTCATCGGGTTGCGCTCCGTCTTTATCCACCTTGTTAATGACAACAATCGCCCGGTGCCCCAGCTGCAGGGCCTTTTTTAAGACGAATTTGGTCTGGGGCATGGGCCCTTCTTTGGCATCTACCAATAGCAGTACGCCGTCAGCCATTTTTAGGGTCCGTTCCACTTCGCCGCCGAAATCCGCGTGGCCCGGGGTGTCGACAATGTTGATTTTAATCCCTTCGTAAATCAGGGAAGCGTTTTTGGCTTTAATGGTGATGCCGCGCTCGCGCTCTAAATCCATGCTGTCCATAATCAAATCTGCCCCCTCATCCTTTACGGCGTGGGTTTGTTTGAGCATGGCGTCCACCAGCGTGGTCTTGCCGTGGTCAACGTGAGCGATAATTGCAATGTTCCTGAGGTTCTCTCTTTTCATTTAAATCCTTTTGCTTGGGCTAATATAATCTTAAAGTAATTAAAACTGCCCAAATTGCCCGGGCAGACTGTGTTATTTTACTGAAAATTTTAAAAATTGTCAACTTCTGGTATAATGACAGCAGAATAACCATCAAAATTATGGACACAAAAAAATTGGAAAGCTTCGGGTTTTATATCTTTTTTGGCCTGGTCGCCTTGGTGATTTTCTTGATGTGGTGGCCGTTTTGGCAGATTTTGGCCCTGGCCGCGATTATTTCCGTGCTCTTTTCCCCGCTGTATAAAAAAATCAACCAGGAGCTGCGCCGGCCCAACCTGTCCGCTGTGCTGACGGTTTTTTTGGTGCTGCTGATTATTATTATTCCCTTGTGGTTTTTCGGCCAGCTGTTATTCAATGAGCTGGTGGACGTTTATAATAAATTCCGGCTGGGCGAGCTCTCATTTTCCCAGGCCGCGCTGTTCGGCAAGCTGCCGCCGGAATGGCAATCCTTGCTTGGGGCGGTCAGCAACGACACGGCCGCGATTTTTTCCAAATTCACGGCCAGCACTTTTGGTTTTGTGCAGCAGCTGCTTTCGAACCTGGCGACTTTTTTCCTTTCTATGTTTATGCTGGTGTTTATGACCTTCTTCATGATCCGGGACAGCGAGAAAATCAAAGCCACGCTGGCTGACTTGTCTTTTTTACCCGAGCATTACGAGCGCCAGCTGATTGAAAAAATCGAGGGGGCGATTTCGGGCGTGCTGAAAGGCTCGTTCCTGATTGCTTTAATCCAGGGTACGGCCGGAGTCATTGGGTTTTGGCTGTTTGGCTTGCCCCAGCCTCTCCTTTGGGGCGCGGCCACCGTGGTTTCCTCCATGGTGCCGAATGTGGGCACCTCGCTGGTGCTGATTCCGGCTGTCGCGTACCTGTTTTTTACCGGCCACAATTCCCAAGCCATTGGCCTGGGCGTCTGGGGCGCCTTGGTGGTGGGGGTGGTGGATAACCTGGTTTGGCCAAAGCTGGCCTCTAGGAATTTAAAAATGCATCCGGTGCTGGCGCTTTTGGCCGTGGTGGGCGGCCTGCAGATTTTTGGAGTTTTGGGGTTCCTGTTCGGCCCCATTATTGTTTCGGTGTTTATTGCGCTGGTGGACATTTATCGCTTTGATTTAAGGGGCAAAAGCCGGGAAGAGACAAAATAATAATTTATTAAATGGCCGTTTTTTGGCCGCAGGCTGAGTATGCGTTGGTACCAATTTAGCAAGACCCAGATTATTTCGGAGTTAGGCACCAATCTAGAAACGGGCTTGAGCCGGACAGAGGCGCAGGCGCGTTTTTTAAAGTACGGCCCAAATACGCTGCCGGAAAATGAGCCGGACAGCTGGATAAAAGTGTTTGTCCGCCAGTTCCAGAGCCCGCTAATTTACATTCTGCTGGTGTGCGCTTTAATTGTTTATTTTTTGGGGGAAGTAGTCGACGCCGGCATTATTATTGTCGTGGTAGTGAGCAACGCCGGCATTGGGGCTGTGCAGGAAGGCAAATCGAACAAAGTATTAAGGAGCCTAAAGAAACTCACTCAGGCAGAAGCTGCGGTTTTGCGGGACGGAGTGGAGCAAATAATACCGGAAAGCGAAGTCGTGGTGGGGGATATTTTGGTTTTGTCCGAAGGCCAAAAAATTGCCGCTGACTGCCGCGTGCTGGTGGGCTATAATTTGGTGCTGGATGAATCTGCCTTCACCGGGGAAACCGGCGGGGTTTTAAAAAAAGACCAGGTGCTCAGCGAAGCTGATTTACCCGTATCCGGGCAGCACAATATGGCCTTTAAAGGCACAAATATCCTTACGGGCAACGGCCGCGCTGTGGTGACAGCGGTGGGGGCCGCCACTGAACTGGGTAAAATCAGCAAAAGCCTGCTCCAGCCAGAAGAAGAAATTCCTTTGCAAAAAAATATTCGCCTGCTGTCCCGCGTGATAATCTATGCCATTATTTTGGTCTCCGCGGGCCTGTTTGCCTTGGGACTTTCCGCAGGCAAGGGTTTTCGCGAGATGTTTGCCCTGGTGGTGTCCCTGGCAGTTTCCGTGGTGCCGGAAGGCCTGCCTTTGGTTTTAACGGTAATCCTGGCCAGCGGAGTTTGGCGGATGAGCAAGCGCAATGCTTTGGTAAAAAAATTACAAGCCGCGGATAACCCAGCTTCTCGCCCAATACGGACATGGCGGCTTCCGTGGGGTCGCCGGCAACCTTGTAATTGCCGGTTTGTTCGCTCAGCTGAACGGTTGCCTTACTGGCCAAGCTCGATATTAAGGCCGCCAGCTGCAAGTCCGCGTTGGCGCTTTCTTCTTTATCCCCCACATAGGCTTTGCCCGTTGGCACATACCCATCGCCGGTGATGGAAAATATCTTGCCGCCGGCATAAACCTGTTTCACTACCATTTGGTTACGGGTAATAGTGCCGGTTTTGTCCACCGCAATCACCTTGGCTTGGCCTAAGGCCTCCACGGCTTGTAATTTTTTTACCAAAGCATTGCGCTTGCTCATCCGCCAAACTCCGCTGGCCAGGATTACCGTTAAAACCAAAGGCAGGCCTTCCGGCA
>JAMCYA010000064.1 GCA_023473845.1 Patescibacteria group bacterium | reverse complement strand
GTCGCCCGCAGAAATATCCACCCACGACGACATTTTGTTTTTTACCAACCGGGGAAGAGTCTTCCAAACCAAGGTGTACGAACTGCCCGAGGGCAGCCGGACTTCCAAAGGCCAGGCGCTGGTGAACTTTTTGCAGCTGCAAGGCGGTGAAACCGCTCAGGCCGTGCTCACTATGTCCAAAAAAACTTCGGCCAAATACTTCATTATGGCCACCCGAAACGGGCTGATTAAGAAAACCGCGAGGGAAGAGTTTGCAAAGGTGCGCCGCACGGGCATGATTGCCTTAAACCTGAAAGATGGGGATGAACTCAAGTGGGTGGATATTTCTGCGGGCGACGACCAGGTAATGCTATCCACGGAAAACGGCCAAGCCATCCGTTTTTCGGAAAAAGACGTCCGCCCCATGGGCCGGTCTGCGGCCGGAGTGACAGGCATGCGCCTTAAGAAAGGCGACCAGATTATTTCCATGGACATTATCCGCAAAGAAGTAAACGTCAAAGACCTGGAAGTTTTAATTGTCACCGAAAACGGACTCGGAAAAAAGACCGAAGCCGCATATTACAAAGTTCAGAAACGTTCGGGCAGCGGCATCAAGACGCTAAAAGTCACACCCAAAACAGGTAAGATTGTGGCCATGTATATTCTAAACAACAAAGAAGAACATGATTTGGTAATTATCTCCAAAGCCGGCCAAACCATCCGCACGCCGCTCAATTCGGTTTCTACCCTCGGCCGCGCCACCCAGGGCGTACGCGTCATGCGCCTGGATGAAGGGGACAAAGTCGCTTCTGCAACAATCATCTAACCATAACAAAGGGCTCTTAAAAAGAGCCCTTTTTAAAAAATGCCTAATATTACAACCATAATTTTTGACTTTGGCGATGTGTTAGTCAGCGACACATCCAAAGAATTTGAAAACAAATACTCCCGGCTTTGGAGCGCCAAACAGGCTCTGGCTTTCCGAAAAATTTGCCGTATGGATGATTTAAACCAGTGCACAATTGGAGAATACTGCAAATTACTGAGCCAGCAAGTTACGCCCCAGGTGACCGAAGTTCAAATTAGAAAAATCATTACAGGCTTCAAATTATTTAAACCCACCTGGAAGCTGGCCAACCGGCTCACGCAAAAATACCAAGTTATAATCCTGTCCAATAACAGCAAAAACGGGCCCGCTTTTATTGCCAAAAAACTTGGAATAACTTTTGACAACCTGTCGTTTATAAATTCTTCCAAAGTCGGTATGCGCAAACCAAATTTGAATATTTATAACTATGTGGTTAAGACATTCAAACTCAAACCTGCGCAAACCATCCTGGTCGACGACAAGGCAAAAAATCTCGTCCCGGCCAAACGCTTGGGCATGCACACGTTTCGGTACAAAAAGAACGTTCACGAGCTCGAAGCTTTTTTAAAAAAGCTCAAAGTAAGCGCATAATAAAAACCCCCGAAAGATCGGGGGTTTTTGGTGGGCGTACTAGGACTTCCACCCCATCACCCAAAATCGTTTATTATTGGTGCGCGCGCCAGGACTCGAACCTGGGACCAGACGTGTATAAGACGTCCGCTCTACCAACTGAGCTACGCGCGCATTTACTAAAGGGGGACGGGCCTGGGACCAGACGTGTATAAGACGTCCGCTCTACCAACCCAAGCTTACGCCCGGAAGAATTTCCGGCTCACCTTATTATAGTTTATTTAGCGGGCTTTTTCAACGCCCCCGGGATGCTTTTTCTGCAACTTTATGTTACACTGCAAAAAAGAAAACATGACGAAACTAAAATACAATTCCAAATTCTGGGTGGCGGTTTTTGCCGTTTTTTTATGCGGCCTGGCTGTCTACCTCAGCTTAAAAACTCAAGCGCCCAGCCCAGCCCAGCCGCTGGACCAACAAGACCTGGCTCAAATGATAAAGCCCAGTATTGTCCGGATTATTAACCATGCCAGCGGCCAGGTCACGCTGCCGAATTTTGAAATAAACCTGGCGGCAGCGGCTTTGGTTTTTCCCGACAACCAGCCGCAACAAGCGGAAAAAGTTGACGTCTACCTGAGCGGCAGCGGCTTTGTAGTCAACCCCGACGGCTATATTTTAACCAACGCCCACGTGGCCACGGAAGAGAGCATCAAAGAAAGCTACTTGGAAGAACTCTTAAATAACGCACTCCAGGCCAAACTCGGCAGCCTCGACGACCAGACCCTGCTTCGTAATTTCAAAGATGCTGACAGCTTTAATGCTTTCTACCAAAACTCCCTGGCAGCATTAAAAAACCGGGTGCAGTTTAACATTGTCAGCAAACTTACCGTACTCAACCCCTCCGACTCCCAGGAATACCTGACCTCGCTCTTGAAAACGGGCTTTGAGGCCAGCATAGTCAGCGCCAATAATAATTTTGCCGCGGACGAAAAAGACGTCGCCCTGATTAAAATCCAGGCGGGCAACTTGCCGGCCCTGCTGCTAGGAGACAGTAACCAAGTAAGCACGGGCGACAAAATTCTGGTCTTTGGTTTTCCGTCCACCGCGGAAGTCAACGGCCGCAGCCCGCTGGAAGCCACTCTCACCCAGGGGCTGGTCAGCGCGCTGAAGTTCGCCCAGAGCAAAGAATTTAAAATTTTTCAAACTGACGCCAAAATTTCCCAAGGTTCCTCGGGCGGACCCCTCTTGGACAAAGACGGCCGGGTAATCGGTATTATCACGTTCCAGACCGGAGACGCCTTAAGGCAAAAAGGCGACAACTTTGCTTTTGCAATCCCCATTAATTTGGCCAAAGAGTTTCTGACAAAGAACAACGTCAACAATACCGAGGGGGCGTATGCGGGAATATTCCGACAGGCTGCGGGCTACTACCGTACCCAGCAGTGCCAAAAAGCTTTGAAGAATTTTGATACCGCGGCGGAGCTAAACCCAAATTTTACCAGTACCAAAATTTTCGACAATTACACCGCCAATTGCGAAAATTTAATTGCAGCCGGGGCATCCCTGGACAGCGCCGGGCAGCAGTTCTGGGCCAACATTAAAAAAGTTGACGCCTTTACCTGGTTTGTTGTCGGCGGCCGCCTGCTTTTAATCCTCCTAGCCCTGCTAGCCCTAGAACACCTCTACCGACGACTAAAGAAAGACGAGCAGCAAATCCAGGCTTTGGAAATTGAGCTTCAGGCCGAAGAAGACCATAAAAACGAGTTGCTAAAAAAAATGGAAGCTGCGGGCACGCCCCTGCCTTTGCCGGAAACAGAACTGCATGCCCAGAGCCGCTTAGCCCTAAACCTGCCCCACCCCCACCTGGTGGACTTCATCACGGAAGCCCGGAACGTGGAGCTAACTGACCAGCAAATTCGCGAAGAACTGCAGCGGGCTGGCTGGGAAGAAACCGAAATCAACCAAGCTTTTGCGCATTCTTGACCATGCACTTTATAAAAATCAAAACCCGAAAATTCCTGCCGCCTAAAGATAACCTGTTTCAGCTGCTGGAACAGCACCTGCCCCGGCTGCACGAAGGTGACATACTGTTTATTACCTCCAAGGTCATGGCCATCGGCCAAGGCCGCTGCGTAAAGGACGATTCCGATACTGATAAGCAGGCCCTGATAAAAAAAGAGGCGGATGAATATGTTCCAAAAACCCGTCTGACCATAAAAAACAATATATTGGTTTCCAATGCCGGCATTGACTCGAGCAATGGCAACGGCTATTACGTGCTATGGCCCAACCGGATTGAAGCCACTTTGAAACAGGTCTGGCAAAAGCTTAAAAATCGCCACCAGCTAAAACGCCTGGCAATAATTGCCACAGACACGCATTCCACGCCGCTCAGGTACGGCACAGTAGGTACGGCCATTGGCAGTTTTGGCTTAGAGCCATTAATTGACTACCGCGGAAAAAACGACGTGTTCCGGCGACCGCTAAAATTTACCCGGGCCAATGCGCTCGACTCGCTGGCTGCCATGGCCGTACTGCTAATGGGGGAGAGCGGCGAAAGCACTCCGTTGTTAATTTTGCGCGGCGCAAAGTTTGTGGAATTTACGCAAAAGTCCGCCTATAAAAAAATTGTTGTGTCCAGAGCAGAAGATAAGTACGCACCCCTGCTCAAAGTTTTCAGGCCGGTCAAATAGGTCTTTACAAGTGCCGAAAAATTTGCTATAATACCTATAGAAAAGTGAGTTCTTCTTGTCTTTCAAAGAAGAAACAAAAATAAAACCCAACTAAATAGGTTTTAACCACGTACCCGTCAGGGTGCGCTATAATTACTTCAATTTCGAGGTAATTGGCCTAAAGGTGAATCTTTAGGTTAAAGGACTCTTCTTTCGCTTTTCAAAACCCCTGTTTCGCCAATAAGCCCGACGGCTAGGCGAACCCGCAGGGGTTTTTCTATTTGGGAATTTAGGTTAAAATAAGGTGTATGTTATACATCGTAGCCACCCCCATCGGCAACTTGAAGGATATTACCCAGCGCGCCATTGAAAGCTTGCAAGCGTGCGAGTTTGTGATTGCTGAAAATCCGCATTATTCCAGGCGGCTATTAGAACATATTGGCGCCTGGCCAAAAGAAATGGTGCAGTTTGCCGAACATAACGAACAGCAGGTAGCAAAGGACCTTACCCGCCGCTTGGGCAAAGCCGACGGCTGCCTTATTACAGACGCGGGCACTCCCGGCATCTCGGATCCGGGCTTCCGCCTGGTGCGGGAATGCGTGAAAGAAAACGTGAGCGTAGTGCCTCTGCCCGGCGCCAACGCAGCCGTAACCGCGCTGTCCGCCTCCGGCCTACCCACGGACAGGTTCTTGTTTTTAGGCTTTTTGCAGAAGACCGCAGCCAAAACCGTGTCCGCGCTCCAGGCAGCCCAAGACGCCGAAGCCACGGCCATTTTTTATGAATCCCCTGAGCGCATCATAAAAACCCTCAACTACGTAGCCAATGCCTTTCCCAACAGCCAGGTTGCCATTGCTCGGGAACTAACCAAGCTCCATGAAGAATTTTTGCGCGGTTCGCCCTACGAAGTCTTGAACCAACTGAAGGACAGGCCCGCAATAAAAGGAGAATTTACAGTCTTAATTTCATTCAAATAGCATGTCTGGACATTCCAAATGGGCACAAATTAAAAGAAGCAAAGGGGCGCTGGACCAAAAGCGCGGCCTGCTGTTTTCCAAACTTTCTAAAAAAATTTCCATTGCCGTAAAAGAAGGCGGGGGCAGCGGCGATCCCATGGTTAACTACAAGCTAAAAGCCGCGGTGGATTATGCCAAAGACCAGGGCATGCCCAACGACAACATTGACCGGGCCATCAAAGCTGCCGCCGGGGGCAGCGCAGGACAAATTAAAGAAGTCGCTTATGAAGGCTACGGTCCGTTTGGCACGGCTTTTTTGGTGGAGGCCGCCACTGATAACACCAATCGCACCTCCAATAACATCAAGCATATTTTTTCCAAGCATAGCGGGAACATGGGCGCACAGGGCTCCGTAGCCTGGCAGTTTAACACCAAAGGCCAAATTTTGGTGGAACGGGACCGGCCTGACTTGGGAGAAATCCAGCTGGCGGCCATAGACGCAGGCGCGGACGATGTGCGCGAATCCGAAGAAGGCCTGGAAGTCTACACTCTGCCCAATGATTTACAAAAAACCAAAGCCGCGCTTTTGGCTGCGGGTGCTAAAATTGCCCGAGCGGACATTATTAAAGAGTCCAGCCAGGGCGTCGACCTCACCGAGGAACAAAAACCCAAAGTGGACGCATTATTTGCCGAATTAGAGAACGATGAAGATGTAATCGGTGTCCACACCTCCGCCAACCTATAAAACACGCCCATGGGGGACACCACGGAAAAATTCACCACTATTTTCCTTGCCGACCGGTCTAAGCCTGCCTGTTTTTATCTGTTAAAAAGGTCAGCCCGAAAAAAATTCGCCCCCAACCTATTCACGGGTTTTGGCGGGAAAGTGGAAGAGGGGGAAACACCCACCCAAGGCGCCTATCGGGAGCTGGCGGAAGAAACGGGACTGACCCATATTAAACTTAAGGAGTTCGGCCGGTTAATCATCAACCAAAAAAAAATTCTCTACCAATTTTCCGGCCTGTATATTGGCGAGCCTTTAGTCTGCAACGAAGGCCGGGTAGAAACCGTACCAATATCACAACTGCCTTTTTTGCCGCTCATTCCTACGGCTAAAATCTTTTTGGAAGCCTGGGAGCAG
Source organism: Patescibacteria group bacterium (assembly GCA_023473845.1). Lineage (GTDB taxonomy): Bacteria > Patescibacteriota > Doudnabacteria > UBA920 > UBA920 > JAMDEL01. Next base: position 17,740 of record JAMCYA010000064.1, on the reverse strand, counting down.
CGGAACTGGCGGATTAAGGAACATTTTACCCTCCTAATTGAGCGTGAAAACCTGGAGGATATTTATTCGCCCATCTTGAGCATTGAAGCCTTGCCGGGGCTGATCGGCAAATAATTTATGGTGATTTTAGGGATTGACCCGGGCACTGCCACAACCGGTTACGGCGTTATTCAAAAAACCAAAGCCAAAAACGGCTTTGGGATTTTGGAATACGGGGTTATTGCCACAAAAAAAATTCTTTCTGACGCGGAGCGCTTGGAAATTTTGGGCCAGGACCTGGAAAGCCTTATAAAAAAACACAGGCCCGCGGCCGTGGGCATAGAAAAACTTTTTTTTACCACCAACCAGAAAACGGTAATGACCGTATCCCAAGCCAGGGGAGTGGTGCTGTTTCTGGCCCAAAAGCATAGGCTGCCGATTCTGGAATTCACGCCATTGCAGGTAAAAAACTTTATTTGCGGCTATGGGAAGGCCGACAAAAAACAGGTTCAATACGTGGTGCAAAAAACCTTCGGCCTTACAAAAATCCCCAAGCCCGACGATGCGGCCGATGCGCTGGCCATCGCCCTGTGTGCGGGCTGGCACTTCCCCAAACAAAAAGCCCTCCGTTAAGCGGAGGGTTTTTTTTATTTTACATGAAGGAATTTTCTTTTGCCCACCTGCAGCAAAATTTCATTCTTTCCATCCAAAAACACTAGGACGTCTTTGGTTGTTTTTTGGTTTAATTTAACGCCATTTTGTTCAAACAACCTCCGTCCTTCGGACTTACTGGCCACCATACCGGTTTCAATTAAAATGTCCAAAAGCTGGTATCTGCCAGGCTTTAATGTCTTTGTTTTGATATCTTCAGGCAGTTCGCCTTTGCTAAATTGGTCTACAAAAGCCCGTTTTGCAATCTCGGCTTTTTTTTCGCCGTGGTACAATCTGGTAATTTCAAGGGCCAGACGCAGTTTTTGGTCGCGCGGGTTGGAGCTGCTGCGGATGATTTCATCTATCGCGGCAAGAGGCACGCGCGTGGCTAAAAAGAAATATTTTTTTATCAATTCGTCCGGAATGGACATGGCCTTGCCGAACATATCATTGGGTTCGGAGGTGATGTTGATGGTGTTGCCCCAAGAAGAGGACATCTTGCGGCCATCCGTGCCCTCCATTAAAGTCATGGTTAAAATATTTTGGGGGGGCTGCCCATATGCGGGCTGGATAACCCGGCCTGCCAACAGGTTAAACCGCTGGTCAGTACCGCCCAATTCCACATCAGCCTTCACGGCCACGCTGTCATAACCCTGCATCAGGGGGTACAGCAGCTCACGCAACGATACGCGCTTGCCGGATTTGAGGCGTTTGGCAATATTTTCCCGGGCTTCAAACTCGTGCAAGCTGAACAAGTCGGCCAGACGGCCAATTTCCGCAAAACCAAGCTTCTTCAGCCATTTGGAATTGTAGTAGACCTCGGTTTTTTTCTTGTCCAAAATTTTATAGGCCTGCTCAAAGTAAGTTTTCAGGTTTGCTGCAATCTGTTTTTCCGAAAGCATGGGCCGTTCCGCATCCTTGTCCGAGGTGTCGCCAATCAGACCCGTAAAATCCCCCACAATAAATATCACCTTGTGGCCTAATTCTTGAAAAGCGCGCAGCTTCCACAGTACCACCGCCCGGCCAATGTGGATATTGGGGCTGGTGGGATCAATCCCCAGCTTCACCCTGAGTTTCTTTTTACCTTTCAGCGCAGACTCCAATTTTTCGCGTTCAATAACCTCTTCCACCCCCCGGCTAAGCAGTTCTTGAATGTTGTCCATGGCGTAGTTCTTAATGCTTTCTGCATTATACCATTTTTGGATGAAAACCGTTATAATTAAGTTATGAAAATTTACTCTTTTAAAACCAAGGACCGGCCCACGCCCAAACCGGTTGTCAGAAGCCGCAACACGGGAAAATCCAAATTACCTTTCCGCTGGAACTGGCGAAAAACCTTAACCTGGCTGTTCCGGCTCGCCGCTTTGGGCGTACTGGGCATTGCCATCCTGTTTTTATATTATGCCAAAGACTTGCCCGACCCGAACCGGCTCATGGATCGCAACGTGGCCGAATCAACGAAAATTTTTGCGCGCGACGGCCAGCTGCTGTACGAGATCCACGGCGAAATTAAGCGCACCCAGGTTAACCTTGACCAAATTACGGATAACTTAAAACACGCCACGATTGCGGTAGAAGATAAGGACTTTTACAAACACGGGGGAATTTCCATAACCGGCATTATGCGTTCGGTGGTGGTGGATGTACTCAGCGGCCGCAAGGCTCAGGGCGGCAGCACTATTACCCAGCAGTTGGTCAAGAACGCCATCTTAACCAACAACAAATCCTGGGATAGAAAAATCCGAGAGTTGATTTTGGCCGTGGCAATTGATTCGCGCTTTACCAAAGACCAGGTGCTGCAGATGTACCTAAATGAAATCCCTTACGGACGTAACGCTTATGGCGTAGAAGCGGCCAGCCGGTCCTATTTTAACAAATCAGCAAAGGACCTGGATTTGGCGGAGAGCGCGTACTTGGCCGCCATGCCCCAGGCCCCCACTTACTACAATCCTTTTGGCCCCAACCGCCAAGCCTTGGACAACCGCAAAAACACCATCCTCTCACTAATGCGCGACCAGGGCTACATCACCAAAGACCAGGAAACTCAAGCTCGGCAGGAAGAAGTGGTCTTTTTGAACGTTACTACCGGCATCCAGGCCCCTCATTTTTCCATGATGGTCCAGGACTACCTGGCTAAAAAGTACGGTGAAAAAACTCTGGAAGAAGGCGGGTTAAAAGTTTATACCACCTTGGACTTAAACCTGCAAAAAATTGCCGAAGACGCAGTAAAGCAGGGCGCCGAAGCGAACGCGAAAAAATACAACGCTTATAATGCCGCCTTGGTAGCCGAAGACCCGAAAACCGGCCAAATTCTGGCCATGGTGGGCAGTAAGGATTACTTTGGCGACCCGGAGCCAAAAAATTGCACGCCCGGGCGGGACTGCCTTTTTGAACCCAATTACAACGTAGCCATTGCGCCGCGGCAGCCTGGCAGCAGCTTTAAACCCTACGCATACGTGACTGCCTTTGGCCCCGATTACAAATATGCCCCCGCTACCATGCTGATGGATGTTGAAACCAATTTCGGCAAATTCGGGGACAAGGAATACAAACCCCAGGACTACGATGGCAAACAGCGCGGCCCGGTATCCATGCGCCAGGCTTTGGCGGGCAGCTTAAATATCCCGGCCGTCAAAACCCTGTCTTTGGTCGGCGTCGATAATGTGGTCCAGACCGCGCGAAGCTTGGGTATCACCAGCCCCATGGCCGACTGCGGCTTATCTCTGGTTTTAGGCGGCTGTGAAGTTAAACTTATTGACCACGTTTCCGCTTATGCCACCCTGGCCAACGGGGGAGTGAAAAACGAAAAAGCTTTTATTTTGAAAATTGAGGACAAGGACGGCAACACCCTGGAAGAGTACCAGCAGCACAGCCAGCCCATACTCAACCCCGAAGCAGTATACCTGCTGACAAACGTAATGAGCGATAATGCTGCCCGCACCTATGTCTTTGGCCCTAATTCGCCGCTCACCCTGCCGGACCGGCCAGTGGCTGCCAAGACCGGCACCACCCAGAACTGGCACGACGGCTGGACCATGGGCTTTACTCCCAGCTTGGTTGCTGGCGTATGGGCAGGCAACAACCCCGGAGCCGGCACGCCTAATACGGACATGAAAAAAGGCGCAGACGGCGTCTTGGTGGCCGCACCTATTTGGAACCGTTTTATGAAAGAGGCTTTAAAAGGCAAGCCCGCGGAAGAGTTTAAGGCTCCGGACGGCATCCAGCAAATAACCGTGGACGCGGTTTCCGGCAAGCTCCCCACGGGGTTAACTCCCTCCACCAAAGTGGAAACGTTTGCCAGCTACAATGCCCCCACGCAGTATGACGACGTACACATCTCTCTGCCATACGACAGCACCACAGACCAGCCTGCGACCCAGGACACACCCAAAGACAAAATTATCTACAAAAATTTTACCGTCTTTCACAGCGAGCGGCCGGACAATCCCGATTGGGAGAACCCGGTTATCGCCTGGGCTCAAGCGCAGGGCTATGTCTACCCGTCCAACACCATTACCTACAACCCCCAGAACAACAACGGCACGCCCGGCGGACCGCCCAGTGTGGACATTGTCGAGCCCACAGACGGCCAAACTATTTCCAGCCTGCCTTTACGGGTTGTGGTTTCGGCCAGTTCTGAAAACCAGTTAAGCAAAGTTACCATCTCTGTAGATGGCCAAGAAGCGGCGACCCTCACTGCCAGCCCGTACATTCTGGACATAAATAAAAAATACAGCGATGGTACGCACATTTTGGCCGTGCGCGCTACTGATGTTTATAACAAAACTGCGGACACCAGCATAAACGTTAAGTTTGCCCTGAACGAACCCATTACCATCACCGAACCCAGCGGCTCCAGCCTCATTCTTTTTCCGGTCAGCTTGAAGGCTGAAAGCGCCGAGAACTATGATGCCGTAAATTTCTACTACCAAAACACCAAAGGCGGCACGCCTAAACCGATTGGCCAGGCGCAAAACCTGGGCAACTTCAGCGGCCGCTACCAATACACCATTGATTGGACCAAGTCACCGGGCAGCGGTGAATATTCGGTGTTTGCCCGCACCAGCACCGGCCTAACCACGCCTAAAATTAAAGTTTCCGTACCTTAAACCATGTCTTACTTAATCTTTTGTACCCTGCTACTTGCCCCCGCTTACGCATTGCGTTTTAGTATCGGGCCTGCGCCTCTAAACCTGTTGATGGCTTGGGTAGTCTTGCTTTGGTTATGTTTCGGTTATTACCTTGCCCGGCAGCAAAAACTGGCTGGCTTTTGGTTCTGGCTGAAGTCCTTAAATAAATGGTGGCTGGGGCTGGTCAGCTTATTTTTTTTGGCAGGCGTAATTTCGCTTTTTGTTCCGAAATTTTCCCAAAAAAACCTAGGACAATTTATCGTGCTTATTTTCCAGCCTATCAGCCTGTTCTTTTTATTTGGCTACCTTTTCTACAAAAACCCCGGCACAAAAAACGCCTGGACTTATGCCGCCTATTTACTGCTGGGAATTATGGGCGTCTGGTCAATTGTCCAATACTTTACGCTTTTCGGCTTGCCGCCCCAATACTGGGGCAATGCCGTAGAGCCGAAGCGCGCACTGGGATTTTTTGGGCACCCAAATTTTTATGCTTTGTTTAGCGCCCCCTTGCTCGCTTTTCTGGTACCCGACCTGATGGAACGGGTGCGCAGCTACAAACACCTGCCCCTAACCCAAAAACTTTTCATGTTTTGGCTGCTTGGAGCAGTTGGGTTATTTTTGTCCATGTCCCGGGCCGGTTGGCTGGGTTTGGCAGTGGGGCTGGGCTTGTACGTGCTAATCGCGGGAGACAAAAAGCTCAGGTACGCAGCCTTGCTGGCGGGCGTGATGCTGGCGGGTATAGTATTAATTACCCCCAACCTCCGTTATCGCGTGCTCTTGCCTTTCCTGGGCGAGAAATCGGCCGTATCGCGCCTGTCACTTTGGAACACGGGGCTTAAGGGCGTAAAACAGTCACCGGTTTTCGGCTTAGGCTTAACCGGCTTTGCCACTGAATGGCCGCAGCTCAACACCGACCCCAACCTGGACACGCACAATTTTCCCCACAACATTTTCTTGGATTTTTGGGTGGAGACCGGACTGCTGGGCATGCTGAGCTTTGTCGGCTTGTCTGTTCTGGCGCTGTACCAGGGTATTAAAAACCGCCGGAGCGCTTTCGGTTTAGGAGTGGCGCTGTTTATAATAACCCTGCTGGTCCAAGGCCAGATTGATAATCCATATTTTAAAAACGATTTGGCGTTAATATTTTGGGTTACCCTCTCTTTAATCATCTAGGCCATGAGCATCCCCACAAAAAAACTCAAAACCGGGCTTGAACTGCCCGTGATAGGACTGGGCACTTGGGCAATGGGAGGCCGTAACGAACCTGATCCAAATAATGATGATTTAAAAGACATTGGGGCTATAAAGTCAGCCCTTAGCTCAGGCATTACTGTGATTGATACAGCCGAGGTTTATGCCGCTGGACAGGCCGAAAAATTTGTGGGCCAGGCAATTTTAGGCCAAGACAGAAAAAAACTATTTATTTCTTCCAAAGCGCAACAGACCCACTTAAACTACCGGGATATCAAACAGGCTGCTTTGGCAAGCCTAAAAAGGCTGGGCACGGATTATTTAGACCTTTACTATCTCCACCGCTACCCTGGAGAGGAAAAAATTGGGGAGTGCATGAAAGCTTTGGATGAACTGGCTGATGAAGGGCTGATCAAACACCTAGGCATTAGTAATTTTAACCTTGAGCACACCAAACAGGCCCAGGAGCTCGCCCGGCACCCTATTGAAGCGACCCAGGTCCACTACAGCGTAAGATTCAGAGAACCTGAGAAGTCCGGGCTGCTTGAATATTGCCAAACGAATGACATTTTTCTGGTTGCTTGGCGCCCATTGGGCATGGGCAGCCTGACCCGAGGAAAAACCGATTTGGATAGCGAACCTTTGATTCAAAAGTTGTGTGATAAATACAAAAAAACACCCGCTCAAATAGCCATCAACTGGCTGGTTATGCAGCCCAATGTTGTCACCCTGACCAAAACCAGCAGCCAGGAACATTTGAAAGAAAACTTGGGGGCTGTAGGTTGGATAATGGCGCCTGAAGACGTAAAAAAACTGCAAGCAGACTTTTCGCACCAAGAAAATATTTCAGACACCATCCCCTTGGCTTAAAATAAAATCCCGTCCTCCTAAGGAGGACGGGATTTTTAAATAAGTTAGCGTCTAAACCGAATAACAATTTTCCGATGAGGGTCTTCGCCCTGGCTCTCGCTTTCCACATCGGGAAAATGCTCCTGCAGATAAGCATGCACAAAACGGCGCTCGTAAGCCGGCATCGACTCCAGCCGCACCGGCTTATCGGTTTTTTTCAAATGGTCTACCGCGGCCTTGGCCGTTTCTTTCAAATACCATTCCCGCTTGCGCTTATAATCATCCACGTCTAAGGTAAACCAAAACGGCTCCTGGCCGCCCAATTGTTTGACGGCAATATTCTGCACCAAAACCTGCAAAGCATGCAAGGTGGCGCCCTGGCGGCCAATCAACATAAAAGACTCCGGGGAAGTAATGTTAAAAATCAGCCCTTTGGTAATGCTTTCTTCAAACTCCACCTTGCCGGGCACGCCCAACTGGTCTAAGGTTTGGCCGATAATCTGCTTGACGGCTTCTATCTTATTGTAGTCAGTCATGGGTTTCGAGATTTAGTAATTAGTAGCCAGCGGCAAAAAGTATAGCCGCTGAAACTAACCGCCAAAACTTAGGAACGAGGCGCCTGAGGCTGCTGTCTTTTTACCAGCCAATACTGCTGGCCAACGGCAAACAGGGTTGTCACCAGCCAGTACAAAGGCAGGCCGGCCGGCAGCTTAATGGCAATTACCACGGAAACAATGGGCAAAAAATAGGTGGTCTGCATCTGGATTGCTTTGGTGGTGGCATCCTGCGAAGCTGCCGAAGTTTTGGGTAGCATCATTTTCGACTGCCAGAACTGGGCTAAGCCGGCCAACACGCCCAAAACTATGCTGGGCTTGGACAAATCCATCAGGTGTAAAAAGAAGGGGTTGATGGTTTCCGGTTTGGGCACAAAAGCATACAAACCGGTTAAGTGGTTATTTAAAGCCTTGCTAAAAACCTGGTAAAGGGCAATTAAAATGGGAAACTGGACCAAAAGAGGCAAACAGGAAGAAAGCGGGTTGATTTGGTGGTCTTTGTACAACTGCATCATGGCCCGCGCCTGGCCTTCCTTGTCATCCTTATACTTTTCTTTAACCTCATTGAGTTTAGGCTGCAGCTCGGTCATTGCCTTCTGGCTCTTTAAAGACTTGTGGAAGCTGGGTGCCATAAGCAGCCTAATCAGTATGGTTAAAAGCACAATCACCACTCCAATATCGGGAATGTAGTGGTAAAAATAAACCAAAAGGTTTAGAAGGGGGCGATAGATGATTTCGTTGTACAAGGAAACAAGAAACATGGGTTTGGTTTACAATTAAGAATTGGGAACATTGTCAATCTTCGGCTGAGCCCAAGGGTGGCACCTCAAGAGCCGCATCGCGCTCAAACCAGACCCCCTTACTGCGCCGTGCTTGGTTACCGCCTGGCGCGCATACTCGCTGCAACTAGGGTAAAACCGACAATAGCCATGGGGGTGTTGGTGCTTAAACCAGCCATGATCGGGGGAGAGGGATTTTTGGTACAAACCAATCAACCCCAGTAACAAATTTTTAGGCAATACGCTGATTTTCATAAACTTTGGCTTGGATAAGGAGCTTACTCAAAACCACTGCTACTTCTGGGTCTGATAATTGATTGGCCTTTGGTTTAAAAGCCAAAATATAGTCACCGGGTAGAAAATTTCCCATATTTATGCGGGCAAACTCCCTAACCAACCTTTTTAAACGGTTGCGCCGGGTGGCGTTTTTTGACACTTTGGTAGAAACCACAACCGTAAAACGCCTTTGCTGCCCCGCTTTGGCATTATGCCGGACTGAAAAATAAGGGTTAAAAAAACCCCGACCTTGCTCAAATGCCGCTTTTACATCCTTGGTTTTGGCCAGGCGGTGTTCTTTTTTAAACATCTTCTGAAAAATTAAACGCTCAATTTTTTTCTGCCTTTTGCCCTTCTTCTGGCTAAAACATTGCGGCCGGTTTTGGTTTGCATGCGCTTCATAAAACCATGCCTGCGCTTTCTGCGCTTAACTTTGGGTTGATAAGTTCGCTTCATACGCGAAATCCTCTCTCACTTTTTAATAATATCTTGGCTAATTATACTAAAAAACAGGCATTAAAGTCAATTCTAAGCCAAAGATAATTCGGGAACTTGACCAACCCACAATTTATCCACACGATATAAACAGAGAAATGTTTTTCCCTCATTAATAAGCGCAAAAAAATGAATTTTACATGTTGATAACTGGCTGTTAGAATAGATAAGACACGTGTTTTTAACCATTGAACCGCCATTTTTAGAAACAAAAGTATGACCAATCAGCAGCTCTGGCAAGCAATCTTAGGCAGTCTAGAAGTTTCACTGAGCAAGGCTAATTTTAACACTTGGTTTAAGAACACGCTCATCTTAGAAAGAGGCGCAGACCATATCATCATCGGCGTACCCAGCGCTTTCAACCGCGACTGGATTTCCGCCAAGTACCATCAGGAGATGCTAAAAAGCCTGAAGGGGATTGCTCCAGAAATTAAGGAGATCAAATACCAACTTGGCAACCAACCCACAACACAGGCCAGCCAGCAAACCAACATGTTCAAAAGGCCCGAGAGTGCCAGCCTTACCAAAGAGAGGCCCTCGGCTTTTACCTCTGGTTTAAACCCAAAATACACTTTTGAAACCCTGATAATCGGAAAAAATAACGAGCTTGCCCACGCGGCCAGCCAGGCGGTGGCTAAAAACCCCGGCACTCAATATAACCCGCTCTTCATCTACGGCGGAGTGGGTTTAGGTAAAACCCATTTAATGCAGGCTGTGGGGCACCGTATTCTGGAATCCAGCCATAAAAAAATCCTGTACGTTACAAGTGAAAAATTTACCAACGACTACATCAACGCCATCAGCCAAAAACGCATGGATGATTTTAAAAAAGCCTACCGTGAAGTGGATGCCTTGCTGATAGACGACATTCAATTTTTGGCTGGCAAGGAAGGCACCCAGGAAGAATTTTTTCACACCTTCAACGAGCTGCGCGACAATGGCAAACAAATCATCATCACTTCCGACCGGCCGCCAAAAGAAATTCCTGCCATAGAACAGCGGCTTATTTCCCGGTTTGAGTGGGGGATGATTGCGGATATCCAAGCGCCTGATCTGGAAACCCGCATGGCTATATTACGCACTAAAATGGAAAAACGCGGGGTGCAGATGCCGGAAGAAATCCTCTTTTATATCGCGGAAAACATCCAAAATAACGTTCGGGAGCTCGAAGGAGCGCTAAACCGCCTGGCAATTTACCAACAAATGGATAACCGGGGGTTGGTTTTGGAGCAAGCCAAGGGGATTTTGGCCAGCATTGTTGGAGCTAAAAAGAAAGTCACCTCAGCGAAAAAAATTGCCGAGGTAGTCGCCGAATTCTACAACATCTCCATGGAAGACCTGGTAAAACAGTCGCGAAAAAAGGAATTTGTAAAACCAAGACAGATTGCCATGTACCTTATTCGACGGGAGCTGGATAACTCCTTTCCTTCCATTGGTGATTTTTTTGGCGGCCGTGACCACACCACCGTAATGCACGCTGTAGAAAAAATGGAAAATTTGGTTAAGGATAAGGATGGCTTCAAACAGGAGATGGATTTAATTCTGGATAAACTGTTTATATAGCTGGGGGTAAGGTTGTGTACTTGTATGGTGTTTGCCTGTTGGTATGACTGGGGATGAATGTTCAGGTTTTTCTTTTACAGTCTTTTTTTAAAAAGCTTCCACTTTTGTCTTTGGTTTATCAACAAGCCAAAATGAAAGAAATGATGAATTGTTGGCTAATTCAGTTAATCCACAAATCCACAGCACTTATTATTATTTTGTATTAAATTATTTATATATAAATATATGAAAGTAATCTGCACCCAAGAAAACTTAAAAGCTGGATTAGCTTCTGTGGGAAGAATTATTTCTTCAAGTGTAAGTTTACCAATTTTAAGCAACGTGCTACTAAAAACCGAGAACGGTTTGCTGAAAATATCTTCAACCAATCTAGAAATTGCAGTAACGACTTATGTGAGATGCAAGGTGGAAGAGGAGGGGGTTGTTACGGTAGCATGTAAAACCCTGAGTGACCTGGTCGGCAGTCTCCCCAACAAAAACATTACCCTTGAAACCAAAGAAACAGAATTGTCAGTGGAAACCGAAAACTACCACACCACCATCAAAACCCTGCCTGCGGAAGAATTTCCGCTAATCCCAGAGGTGGAAAACGTAAAAAACTTCTCTCTCTCCTCCCAAGAGCTGAAACAGGCCCTAACCCAAGTGGTGTTCGCGGTTTCCACCAATCAAACCCAGCCGGAGATTTCCGGGGTGTTGTTTAAAACCGAAGGCGGAGTTCTAAAAATTGCTGCCACTGACCGATACCGGCTGGCAGAAAAAAAGTTGAGTTTAAGCGAAAACCCCAACCTGCCACACAGCTTGATTTTACCCCAAAAAACAATCATTGAGCTGTCTAGGAACATTGGCACCCAAGAAGGACAGGTGCAAGTCGCGGTTAACGAAACCCAAATTTCTTTTACCCTGAACAACACCCAGATCGTCAGCCGCTTAATTGACGGGGAATATCCGCCTTATGAACAGATTATCCCCAACGATTTTACCACCACCATCACCACCAACCGACAGGCGTTGATTAACGGGCTGCGGGCGGGCGGGGTGTTTAGCCAAAACAACGCCAGTGTTAAGGTTGAATATGACAGTAACGCCCAGGCTTTGGTCCTACATACCGAATCCGGTGAGTTGGGGAAAAGCGTAGTGGAGCTGCCTTCACGAGTGGAAGGCCAAAACGGAGGCCTAATGGTGAACTTTCACTACTTGTTGGAGTGTTTGGCTAACCTGACTGCTGAAAACGTGGTTATAAAAGTTACCAACGACAGTTCACCCAGCCTGCTCACCCCGGAGAGCAGCGACAGTTATCTTTATTTGGTAATGCCCATCAAGAACTAATTTCATGAAAGTAAAAAATATTCAGATAAAAAACTTTCGCAACTACCCTGATTTAGATTTAAAAATTTCCAGCGACACTGTGGTTTTAACCGGGCCGAATGCAGTGGGTAAAACCAACCTGCTGGAGTCTATCTATTTTGCCTCTTTATTTAAGTCTTTTCGGGACGATAACGAGTTTATTTTTCTAAAAGATTCCGCTAGTGCCGAAATCCGCATGTTGGTGGAAAAAGAAGGGGAGAGTCATCAGTTGGATATTTTCCTTTCCAGACGGGAAAAAATTTACGCCAATTTTTTGATTGACGGCGTAAAAACCAAACGGCGCGAAGCCCAGGGTTTTTTACGGGTGGTAATTTTTGACCCATCGGATGTGGATATGTTCAGCAAGTCGCCCGAAACCCGTCGCAAGTATTTGAACATGGTGCTTTCCCAAAAAAGCCCGGAATACCTGGAAGATATTACCCAGTATAAAAAAGTTCTTTACCAAAAAAACCGCCTGTTGGCCGACATTCGCGCAGGCAACACCGGGGCGGTAAATAGCCTGCACGAGTGGAACCAGCAGTTGGTTGCACTCGGCAGCCGCTTGGTTTTTGCCCGTCGCCAGTTTGTCAATTTTCTCAACCAAAGCATTTCCGATATTTATACCACCATCTCCGGGTTCCATCGGCCTGTGGAGGTTACCTATGACAGTCTGGCCGGTGAAACTTTGGAGGAGATAACCCAGGCTTTTGGTGCCAAGCTGGAAGCGCTAAAAAACAGGGAAACACTAGCTGGTTCCTGTTTGGTTGGGCCTCACCGGGACGACTTTTCCTTAAAAAGCGAAGGTTTGTTTTTGTCTCCGTTTTCTTCCCGAGGCGAACTCAGAAGCCAGGTGTTGGCTTTAAAAATTTTAGAACTGGATTACCTGAGCCGCGGAGAAGATAAGCCTATTTTGCTTTTAGATGATGTGCTTTCCGAACTAGATGACACCCGTAGAACCTTTTTGCTTAAGTACTTGCAAAACCGTTTCCAAACTTTTATTACCACCACCCATCCCCTGGAAATGCCCGCCCAACACATTACGTTGAGCCCGGCCACGGTGGAGGAAAAACCGCAGGAATAAACTTATTTAAAAATAAACACAATGTACAAATCATTTGAAAGCCTAGAGCGCGCCATTAGCCATGCAGCCAAAGAAAAAAAATTGGTCGGGGCCCTTAATCGGTATAAGGTTTTAAAGAACTGGGAAAAGGCCGCCTCAGGGTTTATCCTCGAAGCTAAAGACTTAACCCGGGCCATGGATTTAAAAAATGGCGTGCTGCTGGTGGCTTGTCTGAGTCGGGAAATCGCCTACCAGATAAAACTGCTTGCGGCCCGGATTATTTTTGTTCTAAACCAGTTGGTGGGCAAGCAGGTGGTTTACGCAATTCAAGTGGAGGCCTGAAGCATGCCGTATTTTTTGAGCCCCGTAAACTTACAAATCGGGCAAACCTTGGATTTAACCGGTGAAGAAGCAGGGCATTTGTTGTTATCCCGGCGGCTAAGGCCGGGTGAGGCAGTGCGGCTCCAAGGGCCTGATGGAAAAAGGTTTTTATGCGAAGCGGTCGAAGTCAGGAAAAAAAACCTCACCGCTGTGGTTAAAGAGCCGGCGACCGTGCCGCCGGAGCCTAAAACCGTCACCACCCTTTTTCTGGCTTACATAAACCAGGCGGCGCTAGATGTGGTTTTACAAAAAACCACCGAGTTGCTAGCGGGCAGGATAGTGTTGTTCAACTCCCAGAACGTAGCCCATGTTTTAACCCGGCAGAAATTTGAGGAACGGCATCTCCGCTGGGGGAAAATATTATGGGAGGGCGGCAAAACAAAGCGAAAGGGCTGCGCCGCCAGAATTGGCGTATGCAAAAGATTTATCAGCTGCAATTACGCTGGCGGGAAAATTAGATCAGGTAATTTTGCTTGAACCCACTGCTGAAAAAAAACTCGGACAAGTGGTGAGGCGGGGTTTGGCCACCTTAGGCTTGTTTGTAGGTCCGGAGGGTGGGTTTGTCCCCGCTGAAAATAGACAGGTGCTGGGGCTGCCGGGTTCTGCTGCGGCGAGTTTAGGGTCGGTGCTGCTAAGAGCGGAAACTGCAGCGCTTGCGGCCGTGGCCATTAGCCAGGATGTGCTAGGGTGAGGGAGATGTATAAAAAAACCGCCTTTTAGGCGGTTTTTTTATACATCTATACTTAGAAGCTGCCGTCTTGGGGCCAGCCGCGTCTGGGGCCGTTGGATCTCTGGAAGTAGGCCGGAGCTTTTCTTTTACCAAAATTTTTCTTTGGCCGGGCCATAAAACCGCGCGGCTTAAACTCCGTTGGTTTGGGTTCAGCCGGACTGTGGGGGTAGCGGCTGTATAAAGACGGAGCGGGGCTGAAGGCTGCTTTGGGCAGTTGAGGCAAAGGGGAGATTGGCAGTTGTTTTTTAATCAGGCGCTCAATGGCGCGTACGTCATGTTTTTGTTCGGGTGTGGCAAAGGATACGGCGCGGCCCATGTGAGAGGCCCTGCCGGTGCGGCCAATGCGGTGGACGTAGTCACCAGGCTGCTCCGGCAAGTCATAGTTTACTACCAGCTCAATTCCGGTGACATCAATGCCCCGGGCGGCAATGTCCGTGGCAACCATAACCCGGTACTTGCCGATTTTGAATCCAGCTAAGGCTTCCAATCGCTGGTTTAGGCTGCGGTTGGAATGAATCTCAGCGGAAGCGTGTCCGTTCTTTTTTAGGGCGGCTGCAATTTTTTTTGCGCCAAATTTGGTGCGGGTAAAAACCAAGACACTCCCCTTATATTCGGTGAGTAGGTTTTGGAGCAGGGCCATCTTGTCTTCGCGGCGCACAAAAAATAATTCCTGTTCCACGTTTTTTGAGGCGCTGCCTGCCGGGGCCACTTCCACACGCACTGGTAATTGCATGTAGGATTTGGCAATATTAACAATCTCCTCGGGCATGGTTGCAGAAAACAGCAGGGTCTGCCGGTTTTTGGGCACGGTTTCAAGGACGCGCTTAATCTGCGGGGCAAAGCCCATGTCTAACATGCGATCGGCTTCGTCTAAAACCAGCACATTTACAGTGTCCAGTTTTAAGGTCCGCTGTTCCAGATGGTCAATAAGCCGTCCGGGCGTGCCAATAATAATATGGGGCCTGGCGCGGAGTTGTTGGATTTGTCTGCGGATGTTTTCGCCGCCAATCAGAATGGCGGTTTTTAATCCTAGGCTTTTGCCAATTTGGCCCAGTGAGTCGTTAACCTGCAAAGCAAGTTCCCGGGTGGGCAGAATGACTAGGCCCAAACCTTTGTGCTGGGCCAGACGCTGGATCATGGGTATGCCAAAGGCCAGGGTTTTGCCCGTGCCTGTCTGGGCAATCCCCATTAAGTCCTTGCCCGACAGCGCGTGGGGAATGGACTGTTTTTGAATCGGGGTGGGGACGATAAATTTCAGCTTGTCCAAAATTTCCAAAAGTTTGGGCGCAATCCCCAAGCCGTTAAAAGAATCTGTCTGCATGAGATAAAAAAATTTCTGACCCGAAATTCTCAAGGTCAGAAAGTGTATTGCTGAAAAATGAGTACCGAGTCGTTATTAATGTAATGAGATTATATCATAAGTATTATATTTTGTCAACCCTTAAAGCTTAGGCGGCTTATTTTTTTGCTCCTGTTCGGTTTGGTTTAACTCAGTTATACTCAAAATAGATTAATTAAAACCAAACTCATGGACAAAGAAACCCTGTTTAGGTTAAAAGAGGCTTTGCAGACTATTGTGTACGACGCTGAGGCTGTGCTTAAAGCGCCTCAGGAAAACCACCATCGACTTGAGGCGATTGTTGCGGCCGCCCAAAAACAACTTAAAACGATTAAAGCCGAAGAGGAGAGCATGGCGCACAGGTAGTTTTGATTTTGTGCGCGAGCATTTACAAATTTTAGTGCTGATTATCAACCTTCAAAGCATATGAAAACAATCACATGCAGGCAGATGGGCGGGCCTTGCGATATGGTTTTCACCGGCAGTACGCCGAAATCGGTCATGGACCAGGGAGCCCAGCACGTTATGGCCTCCACAGACCCGGACCATATGAAAGTGGCTGAACAGATGAAGAGCATGTCGCCAGATGACAACAGCAAGTGGAACCAGATGTTTGAGGACGTGTGGGAGAAGACTGCGGACAACGTTTAAGCCAGTTTCTGTCTTGCCGCCTGCTTTTTAGCAGGCGGTTTTTAAATTAAGAATGGTATAATACAGATATGAACGGACAACATCGGGAAAACATTGAAATTGGCGCGGAGGTGGAGGTTGTGTTAAAGGCTGACCAGAAAAGCGGCCGCCTGACGCGCGGCAAGGTGGCAGAGCTTTTGACCAGTTCCGCCTTCCACCCCCACGGCATTAAAGTGCGGCTGGAGGACGGGCAGGTAGGCCGGGTGCAAAATATTTTAAGTAAAGACCGTTTGGAAAGCCTATGAACCCGCGGTTTATTTTGGTAAACGACAAACTGCAGCGCAATTACAAATACCAGCTGGTGGCTCCGATTGGAAAAAACTTTTTTCCGGATTTCAAACCGCAACTCACTCCCAGGCAAATGCTTGAATTGGGGGTGTTTGGGGGCAAGTATCTCACTGACTGTCGGGCAGAGTTTCCGGCGAGTTGGTTTAAGAAGGCCAAGTTGTCGCCGGGTAAGAAAGATGTGAAACTGAATTATTTTAAGGTTGACGCGAGCCAATCCCTGAAAGCTTGGCGGAAAAAAGGCTGGATTCATCCGGTTGACCCCCGCGGGTGGTTTCAGTGGTACTGCCGGTATTATCTAGGGCGACGAATGCCTGATTACGACCAGGTCCAAATTAAGCGTTGGAGGAACATTAAACGCCACCTTGCTCAGATAAAAAAGCACTGCCAGCCCGGGGACTGCAGCTGCCGACCTCGGCAACGGCAGGCCTTGCTGCATTGGGCTTATGACAGCCGCAGGATTTAGGTATGATTTTAAAGACCAACAAGCAAAGCATAGTTTATGAATTAAAACACAGCCGCCGGGCACGGAATTTGCGTTTGGCTGTATATTATACCGGAAACGTAGTGGTGACTGCGCCTGTGGGCTTTGATATAAGCCGGATAGAAGACTTCCTTCAACAGAAGATTTCTTGGGTAATAAAAAAATTGGATTTTTTTAAAAACCACCCCCGGGCCCTTACCCGGAAAGTGCCCAGAGATGAATACCTAAGGCAGAAAGCTGCGGCCTTGGTTTTAGCCGAACAAAAGGTGGCACTCTGGAACCAGAAGTATAACTTTCTTTATAATCGAGTCAGCGTAAAAAACCAATCAACCCGCTGGGGCAGCTGCAGCCGCCAACGCAATCTGAATTTTAATTACCAAATTCTTTACCTGCCGGATTACTTGGTGGACTATCTGGTGGTGCATGAGCTTTGCCATTTGCAAGAATTTAACCACTCCGCCAAATTTTGGACGCTGGTTGCCGAGGCAATTCCCAATTATAAACTCTGCCGCAAGGAGCTAAAAAACCATGAACGGATTTAAGGAAAAAGTTTTACAACTGGTCAGCAAGATTCCCAAAGGCCGGGTGGCCAGTTACGGCCAGATTGCCGCCGCATTGGGCAACCCGCGCGCGGCGCGGCAGGTGGGTTGGGTGCTTCGCGGCCTGGGTCCTAAGGACAAGCCCGTTCCCTGGTGGCGCGTGGTTAACCAAAAAGGCGAGCTTTCCATTAAAGGTAACCCTGTTGCCACAAAAATCCAGCAGCGTGCGCTGTTGGAAAAGGACGGGTTGGAAATGGGCACTGGTTTTGTGTTGGACATGGAAAAGTACCGCTGGCAGATCCTATAGCATAAAACCGCCCTCAGAGGGCGGTTTTATGCTTGGTGTGCTTATTTCAGGTAGGCTGCGAATTTTTGTCTGAACTCGGCAATTTTAGGGTTGATTACCACCTGGCAACGTGGA